>JALNWC010000436.1 GCA_023231075.1 Rhodoferax sp. | reverse complement strand
GCTGATTTTTCCACCTTCCGCGTCGGCCTGTTCGGCCTGGAAAAACTGCACAACGCCGACCGCACGGTGGCCCACCTGGCGGCAGCACTGGACGCCTTGGGCCTGACTGCTTGAATGACTGAAAAGTCATCCGAAGCATGAAGGACGGCCATCACTGCCCCGTGGCTGTCATTGCGGACCTGATCCGCAATCCATGACCTCTTCATTGACCTCGGTACGCCAAGTGCGCTCCAAATAGGCACTTGGCGTGGGGAATTGAGCGCCACCCGCCTTGAATTTGGCCGCTTCGCCACTACCATTCATGGCCATGAACGGGGCTTCCGTTTGATTCGGGGAAAAGGAAATCATGAAACGCATTTTGTTGTTTGTTTTGACCAATGTGATGGTGGTGGCTGTGCTCGGCACGGTGGCCAGCCTGCTGGGGGTGAATCGCTATCTGACGGCCAACGGCCTGGACCTGGGCGCCTTGCTGGGCTTTGCGCTGGTGATCGGTTTTGGCGGCGCCATCATTTCGCTGCTGATCAGCAAACCCATGGCCAAGTGGACCGCGGGCGTGCGCATCATCAACCAGCCGGCCAATGTCGATGAGGCCTGGATTGTCGAGACCGTGCGCAAGCTCGCCGACAAAGCCGGTATCGGCATGCCCGAGGTCGGCATCTTTGAGGGCGCGCCCAACGCCTTTGCCACCGGGGCCTTCAAGAATTCGGCGCTGGTGGCGGTCAGCACCGGCCTGTTGCAAGGCATGACGCACGAGGAAATCGAGGCCGTCATCGGCCACGAAATCGCCCACGTCGCCAACGGCGACATGGTCACCATGACGCTCATTCAGGGCGTGATGAACACTTTTGTGGTGTTCCTGAGCCGCGTCATCGCGTATGCCATCGACAGCTTCTTGAACAAGGGCAACGAGCGCTCCAGCGGCCCGGGCATCGGCTACATGGTGACCACCATCGTGCTCGACATCGTGCTGGGTTTTGCCGCTGCCATGGTGGTGGCCTGGTTCAGCCGCCACCGCGAGTTCCGCGCCGACGCCGGTGCCGCGCAATTGATGGGACGGCGCCAGCCCATGATCAACGCGCTGGCGCGCCTGGGCGGCTTGCAGCCCGGCGAATTGCCCAAGAGTGTGGAGGCTTTCGGCATCACCGGCGGCGTTGGCAAGTTGTTCGCAACGCACCCGCCAATCGAAGACCGCATTGCCGCGCTGCAGAACGCGCAAGGCTGAATACCATCGCGGCGAGGGCGCCGCTCCCACAGGGCGCCGCTCCCACAGGGTGCTGTTCCTACTGGGTGCTGCCCCCCAGGTCTTGGTCTCTTGTAGGAGGCCCGCCCTCGGGCCGATGGATGTCCGGCTCAGGGGTTCATGCTTTCCAGGCCAGCGCCAGCGCCTCGGCCACCTTGATGCCGTCCACGCCGGCCGACAAAATCCCGCCGGCATAACCCGCGCCTTCCCCGGCCGGGTACAGGCCCCGTGTGTTGACACTTTGAAAATCATCGCCGCGCGGCATGCGCAAGGGTGACGAGGTGCGGGTTTCCACCCCGGTCAGCACCGCGTCGGGCATGTCAAAGCCCTTGATCTTCTGGCCAAAAGCGGGCAGTGCCTCGCGCAGCGCGGCAATGGCGTCGTGCGGCAGGGCGGTGTGCAGGTCGCCTAGTTTCACCCCAGGCTGGTAGGACGGTTGCACCGAACCCAGCGTGGTCGAGGCCTGGCCCGCGATGAAGTCGCCCACCAGTTGCGCCGGGGCTTCATAGTTGCTGCCGCCCAGCACATAGGCGCCGGATTCGAGCCGACGCTGCAGGTTGATGCCCGCCAGCGGGTGCGTGGCGCTGGGGTTCACGGCTTTCAGGCGCTCGGCTTCTGCGGCGTAACGCGCGCCAGCTACCGGGCCAAAGGCCTGCACAAAAGCCGCTTCGTCCTGGTCAAAATCGGCGGGCTCGATGCCCACCACCAGGCCCGCATTGGCGTTGCGCTCGTTGCGCGAATACTGGCTCATGCCGTTGGTCACCACGCGGCCCGGCTCGCTGGTGGCCGCCACCACGGTGCCGCCGGGACACATGCAAAAACTGTACACCGCGCGGCCATTGCTGGCGTGGTGCACCAGCTTGTAGTCGGCCGCGCCCAGGCTCGGGTGACCGGCGTGGCGGCCCCAGCGCGCGCGGTCGATCACGCTTTGCGGGTGCTCGATGCGAAACCCGACCGAAAACGGCTTGGCCTCCACCGTCACGCCGCGTTCGTGCAGCATGGCAAAGGTGTCGCGCGAGCTGTGGCCCAGCGCCATCACCACCTGGTCGGCGCGCATCGCATGCGATTGACCGGTGGCCTGGTCCAGCACGCTGAGGCCGCGCACCTGGCGCCCTTGCGCGCTGTCTTCAATCAACACCTCGGTGACGCGCTGCTCGAAGCGAATTTCACCGCCGAGCGCGATGATCTGGGCGCGCAGATTTTCCACCACCTTGACCAGCTTGAAGGTGCCGATGTGCGGGTGCGACTCCACCAGAATCCCGGGCGGCGCGCCGGCCTTGACGAACTCTTCCATCACCTTGCGCCCCAAGTGGCGCGGGTCCTTGATCTGGCTCCACAGCTTGCCGTCGGAAAACGTGCCGGCGCCGCCTTCGCCAAACTGCACATTGCTCTCGGGGTTGAGCACATGTTTGCGCCACAGGCCCCAGGTGTCCTGGGTGCGTTCACGCACCTTTTTGCCGCGCTCCAGCACGATTGGTTTGAAGCCCATGTGGGCCAGCATGAGCGCCGCAAAAATGCCGCAGGGGCCAAAACCCACCACCACCGGGCGCAGCGCCAGGTCGGCCGGGGCCTGCGCCACCAGCCGGTAAGCCATGTCGGGCGTGGGCACGATGTGCGGGTCGCCCGCGTGTTTGGCCAACAGGCTGGCTTCCTGCGTCGGCTGGGCCAGCGTGGCATCGACGATGTAAACCACCCGCACCTGCGCCTTGCGGGCATCGAAACTGCGTTTGAAAATGTGCCACTCGGCCAGCTCAGAAGGCTGCAGCGCCAGCGTTTGCAGGATCAGCGCGTTGAGGTCGTCAGGCGTGTGGTCAAGCGCGAGCTTGAGTTCGGAGAGTCGGATCATGGTGCGTGCCGGTTGGGCTTGTGTTTATCAAGCAGAAG
>JALNWC010000435.1 GCA_023231075.1 Rhodoferax sp. | reverse complement strand
CCAAGGCGTTGCCTCCTATAAGAGGGCTTTCACCCGGGACGGCAGGATGTCGTTGAGGCAGCGCGTGTGGCCGAGCGGGCAAATGCGCTCGAAGCAAGGCGCACAGTCAAGCGCTGGCTGGTAGGCGGCATCCAGCTTGAGCCACAACACGCGGGCAAGCGCATTGAGCGGCGGCGTGTGCAGCGGGCTGCTGGAGCCAAAAATGGCCACCTGCGCCACACCCAAACCGGCGGCCACGTGCATCAGGCCCGAGTCGTTGCTGACCATGCTTTTGCACGCGGCGATCACGCCCAGCGCCTGCACCAAGGTGGTTTTTCCGGCCAGATCGAGGCAATGCCCCGGGCGCTGCGCGTTGACCGGCTCGGCAATGCTGGCGCACAAGGCGGCCTCTTTGCCCGAGCCCAGCAGCACCACGGGCCAGTCCAGTTGCGCCGCCAGCGCGGCAAAGTGGTGCGCCGGCCAGCGCTTGGCCTCGCCGTATTCGGCGCCCGGTGCCAACACGTGGTAGCCCAGGCGCGTCAGGTTCAGGGCCGTCAGGGCCGCTTCCACCTCGGGTCTTTCGAGTTGCAGCTGCGGCCGGTCGCTGGCCACATCGGCATCACCACTCAAGGCCGAATAAAACGCCACCATGGGCGGGCGTTGCCCCTTGGGCGGGTTGTTCAGGCGTTGCGTCAACAGCCCGATGCGCGCCTCGCCCTGGTAGCCGACCCGCCGGGGAATGCCCGCCAGCCAGGGCAGTAGCGCGCTTTTGAATGAATTGGGGCAGACGTAGGCGGTATCGAAACGGCCCTTGACCTGCTGCGCCAGGCGCCAGCGTTCGCGCCATTGCAGGCCGCCGTGGGCAAACGGGAACTCGATCACCTCGGCCACCTGCGGCATGGCCCGGTACACCGGCGCCACCCAGGGCAAGGCGCCCACGGCGAGCCGTTCACCGCGCGCGTGCAGGCGGCGCAACAGCGGCTCGGTCATCACCGCGTCGCCAATCCATTGCGGGGCGATGATGAGTGAGCGCTTCAAGTCAGCTGGAGACTGAAATTAATTGGAATCTGACCCCAATTAATGGCCGTGGAAGTGCTCGCCTTCCTTGAGCTTGTAGACCGTGCCGCAGTAGGGGCATTTGGCCTGGCCGGTCCGGGTCACATCAAGATAGACCTTGGGGTGGCTGTTCCAGATGCTCATGTGGGCCAGCGGGCTCGGGCAATAGACACCGCCCTGGTGGTTCAGGTCTTTGGCCAGCAGTTCAACGGTTGCGTTTGTCATGTTAGACCTTCGTCAGCCAGTGGGCATATTTGGGGTTGCGGCCGTTGACGATGTCAAAGAACGCGTTCTGGATTTTCTCGGTGATCGGGCCGCGGCTGCCCACATAGCCGGGCTGACCCAGCTCGATGCGGTCCAGTTCGCGAATGGGCGTGATCTCGGCTGCCGTGCCGCTGAAGAAGGCCTCGTCACAAATGTAGATCTCGTCGCGGGTGATGCGTTTTTGCACCACTTCAATCCCCAGGTCCTGGCAAATGTGCAGCACGGTGTTGCGCGTGATGCCGTTGAGCGCACCGGCGGACAGGTCGGGGGTATAGACCACGCCGTCTTTCACGACGAAGACGTTTTCGCCGGAGCCTTCGCTGACGAACCCATTGGCGTCAAGCAGGATGGCCTCGTCGTAGCCGTCGTCCAGCGCTTCGGTGTTGGCCAGGATGGAGTTGGTGTAGTTGCTCACCGCCTTGGCCTGCGTCATGGTGATGTTGACGTGGTGGCGGGTGTAGCTCGAAATCTTGACGCGGATGCCACGCGTCATGCCTTCGTCGCCCAGGTAAGCGCCCCAGGCCCAGGCCGCCACCATCAGGTGGATATGGTTGCCCTTGGGGCTGACGCCGAGTTTGCGGCTGCCGATCCAGCTCAGGGGACGCAGGTAGCAGGACTCGAGCTTGTTGGCGCGCACCACATCGACCTGCGCCTGCATGATTTGCTCTTTGCTGAACGGAATGGCCATGCGCAAGATTCTGGCGCTGTTCAGGAGGCGCTGGGTGTGCTCTTCGAGCCGGAAAATGGCGGTGCCTTCCGCCGTTTTGTAGGCGCGTACCCCTTCAAAGACACCACAACCGTAGTGCAAGGTGTGGGTCAGCACGTGGATCTTGGCGTCACGCCAGTCCACCAGCTGGCCATCCATCCAGATTTTTCCATCGCGGTCAGACAGGTCGGGCGGTAAGGGGCTCATCGGTTATTCCTTCAGATTAGGGGGGGCAATACTGCAAAGTGCAAAGTGCAGATTTTACGACCCGGCGAAGTACGGTTGCGACAATTTGGGCGATCGACGGACTCGTCTTTGCAAAGCCGACAAATCGCAGTATTCTTTGCACGTTCGGATGGGCCCGCACCCTGTTCAATACCAGGAGAATTTCATGACCCGCACCTTCATTACTCGTTCTGTCTCTTGCTGGCTGGCCGCAGGCCTGCTAATGGGCGCTTGCAGCCTGGGCGCACAGGCGCAGACCCCCACCGCAAACACGCCAAAGGCGCGTTACGAGGCCGACAAAAAATTGTGCGCCGATGAAGCCTCGGCCGAAGCGCGGCTGCAATGCCGCCGTGATGCCCAGGCGGTGTATGAAAAGGCGCTGGCGGCAAGCAAGGCCGCCAGCAAGCCCGCCCCGAACACATCGCAGCCAGCCGTTTGCAACGACTGTGGCAAGGTGACCGCCATCAAGGTCGTCGAGAAAGCCGGTGACAGTGGCCCGGTCGGCATGATTGCCGGCGGTGTGGCCGGCGCCGTGCTGGGGCGCCAGGTGGGTGACGGGCTTGGCAAGGACCTGGCCACCCTTGCCGGCGCGGCCGGCGGTGCCTATGCCGGCAAGAAAATCGAAGAAAATATAAACACCCGTCAGGTCTGGACGGTCAGCGTGCGCTACAACAATGGCACGACCGCGAATTTTGACTTCGCGCAGGACCCTGGCTTCAAGGTGGGCGATGCCGTGCGCAAATCGGGCAATACGCTGGTGCGCAACTGATTTTCTGCGCGAGTGGTTTGAACTCCATCTAACTTTCATGGCGGCCATGCCACCCAGAAGCATGAAAGAAGGCTGTCATTGCGGACTTGATCCGCAATCCATGGCTCCGAATTCATGGATGCCGGATCGAGTCCGGCATGACATGCGTGTT
>JALNWC010000434.1 GCA_023231075.1 Rhodoferax sp. | reverse complement strand
TGGCCAGAAAGGTGGGCGCCTCGACAATCACCTTGTCGCCGGGCGAAATCATGGTTTTGCCAATGAGGTCGAGCGCCTGCTGGCTGCCGGTGGTGACGATCAGGCCCTCGGGTTTCACCGTGCTGCCCTTGCCTGCCATGAAGCCGCTGATGGCTTCGCGCAGCGGTTGAAAACCTTCGGTGGCGCCATATTGCAGCACCGGGCCGGGGCTGTTGGCCAGCACCGCAGCGCTGGCCTGTGCAATGCCTTCGGCATCAAACAGCGCCGGGTCTGGAAAACCCCCGGCAAAGCTGATGATGCCGGGCTTGCCCAGCAGCTTGAAAAGCTCACGGATGGCAGAAGTTTCGATGGCATTGAGTCGGGTGGCGAATTGCATGGGGTCAGCTCACAAAAGGTGGTGAAGAAAAACAACGGGTGACGAAAAAAAAATGAATCCGGAAGTTTCAAATGCAAATTGTCACCGATACGCCGCAGGTAAAGTCAGGGTCTGCCAAACCGGCAATGACATGAGGGCGCGCAGCGTCAGGAACGCATGAACAAGTCTGCCATTGAACACTTTTTTGCCACCCTGGCCGCAGCCAACCCGCAGCCGCAAACCGAACTGAAGTACAGCAGCGTGTTTGAACTGCTGACCGCCGTGCTGCTGTCGGCCCAGGCCACCGATGCCAGCGTCAACAAAGCCACGCAAAGCCTGTTCCTGGTGGCCAACACGCCGCAAAAAATGCTGGCCTTGGGCCTGGAAGGCCTGGAGGGCTACATCAAGACCATCGGCCTGTACCACAGCAAAGCCAAACACCTGCTGCAAACCTGCCAGATCCTGGTGGAGCGCTACGGCGGCGAGGTGCCGCGCACGCGCGAGGCGCTCGAAACACTGCCCGGTGTCGGCCGAAAAACGGCCAATGTGGTGCTCAACGTGGCCTTTGGCGAGCCCACCATGGCGGTGGACACGCACATTTTTCGGGTCAGCAACCGCACCGGTCTGGCACCGGGCAAGACACCGCTGGAAGTGGAGCTCAAACTGCTCAAGCGCATTCCCGAGCCCTACCGCGTGCACGCCCACCACTGGTTGATCTTGCTGGGCCGCTACGTCTGCCAGGCGCGCAAGCCCAAATGCTGGCAATGTGCGGTGGCGCCCTATTGTGATTTCAACCGACGCGCCGGCCCACAAAGTCCCTTGATGTAAGCCACTACCTGTGACACCGCATACTTCGGCGGTATCTGTGCAGGCATGTGAACATGGCCGGGCCTCAGGTGGTTCGCGAAACCCGCGAAATCATTGCTGCGGCGCCCGGCCCGAGCGCCATGACGATGCATATTCTGGCTCTCAGTGCGATCAAATTTGCCGAAAAGGAGCACCGCACTAGTCCGAGGGAAGCTGTTTTTTTCTTGGCAGCGTCAATTTCGCCTCCAGTCCTCCATCGGATCGCTGCAGCAACTCGAACGATCCGCCGAAGCGCTCGGCAATGGCTGCAACGATAGACAAGCCCAGTCCGCTGCCTCGACCTGATCCGCGCCGCCGCCAGAAACGTTGAATTGCCAGTGCCAGTTCGTCATCGCCAAGTCCCGGCCCGCGATCACACACGCTGAAACTGATCGTGTCCGGCCCGTGCCGGACCTCCAGCCTGGCGCTATTTTTTGCGGGGGAATGTCGCAAGGCGTTCTCCAGCAGGTTACGCAGTGCGGTAACGGCTAGCGCCTGGGGAAGTGCAAGTACGGCACCGCTGGCGTCGCTGTCGAGTTCGATGCGCTCAGGTGCATCGGGCGCTGCATCGCGCATCGCGAGGTGGGCCACTTCGTTGGCCTCTGCGAGGTGCCCATCCTCCCAGGAGAAAGCCCCTTCCACTTGCGACAGCGTCAGCAATTGCGAGAGCGTGCGCTGAAGCCGCGCCACGCCTTCTTCAGCGTAATCCATGGCCACGGCGGCCTCCAGGCCGTGCGTGATGCGGGCGACTTGAAGATGGGTCTTGATGGCGGTAAGTGGCGTGCGCAACTCATGGGCCGCATCGCTGGTAAAGCGCCGTTCGCGGCTGAATGTCTCACTCATCCGAGCCAGCAGATGATTCAGGGTATCGACCAAGGGAAGCAAATCGCGCGACATGGGCGCATTTTGAATCGGGGTCAAGGCATCCGGCGTGCGGCTGGCCAGGACTTGGCGCAGGCGTTCCAGCGGCCGCAACCCATTGCCAACGCCAAACCACAGCACCATCAGGCTGCCAATCAGGGCGACTATAAAAGGCACAATGGCCGCCACCATCACATTGCGCAATAGTGTGTTGCGCTCAGTCAGACGATCGGCCGTGGTGACACGCAAACCCAGTTTATCCAAGGTGTAGCTGCGCCAGTGTTCACCCTTGAGTTCGCGATCAGCAAAACCGATGCCGGCCATGGCGATGGCCTCCGGCGCAGCGTCTGGGGTGCGTGCAATCACCTCGCCGCGCAGCGAGACCTGGCACGCCAGACCTTTCACGGCTTCCGGCACGCTCAAGGTTGAGACGCCCGCTTTGCCTGCGCGGCCATCCCATGCAGCAGGGTTCTGTGACATCAGTCCGGCCACCATATGGGCCGACATTTCAAGGCGTTGATCCAGGGTGCGTTGCATTTCCCGCTCCAGATCGTGCAACATCCAGATCGCGACACCGCCCCAGAGCAACAGCATCGATACGCCGATCATCAGCAGCAAGCGGATGCGAAGCGTCATGCGCTCACCCTGCTGAACCGGTAGCCTACGCCACGAACCGTCTCGATAATATCGGGCCCCAGTTTGCGCCGCAGATGATGAATATGCACACTGAGTGCGTTGCTTTCGATTTCTTCACTGAAATCGTACAGACTGTCTTTGAGCTGATCCGGACTCAGGATGCGGCCACGCGCCTGCAGCAAGGCCGCCAGCAGTGCCAGTTCGCGGCGTGATAAATCGATGGCCCGTCCGTGCAGTGAGACTTCCCCGCTTGCCGGATCAAGCCGCAACGGGCCATGCGCCACGACGTCGACGCTGCGACCCGCGGCGCGGCGCAGCAAGGCGTGCAGGCGGGCCACCAATTCGTCGAGATCGAAGGGCTTGAGCAGATAGTCGTCGGCACCGGCACGCAACCCGGCAACGCGATCTTGCACGGCATCGCGCGCGGTCAATACCAGCACGGGTAGCGCCATG
>JALNWC010000433.1 GCA_023231075.1 Rhodoferax sp. | reverse complement strand
GTGGATGTGATCACCTCCACCAGCCGCCAGGAGCGCAGCCAGATCTCGGTGCGTTTTGCCCTGACCCGCGATGCCGATGCCGCCGCCGCCGATGTGCGCGACAAGGTCACCCGGGTGCGCCAGCGCCTGCCGCAGGGCATTGACGAGCCGGTCATTGCCAAGGTCGAGGCCGAGTCCTTCCCGGTGATTTTTCTGGCCCTGAGTTCCGACACCCACACTGCGCTGCAGCTCTCCGAGATGGCCAATACCCTGGTCAAGCCGGTGCTGCAAACGGCGCCCGGCGCGGCTGAAGTCAACATTTATGGCGAACGTAAATTTGCCATGCGCATCTGGGCTGACCCCGACAAACTGGCCGCCTACAAGCTCACCGTGCAAGACCTCGAAGACGCCTTGCGCCGCGCCAACCTCGAGGTGCCCGCCGGGCGCATCGAAAGCGCCCAGCGCGAGTTCAACGTCACCGCCGCCACCGACCTGGCGCAGCCCCGGGAATTTTCCCAGGTGGTGATTCGCACGGTCAATGGCCAGCCCATTCGGATCGGTGACGTGGCCCGCGTGGAGGAGGCGCCGGTGGATGAGCGCTCGTTGGTGCGCCTCAATGGCCGCGACGCCGTCGGCGTGGGCGTGGTGCGGCAAAGCACCGCCAACCCGCTGGACCTGTCCAGGGGGGTGCGCGACTTGCTCGATAAATTGCGTCGCGACCTGCCACCGGGCGTGCAAATCGAGGTGGCCAACGACAACTCGGTGTTCATTGACCAGTCCATCAAGGCGGTGTTCTCCACCATTGTCGAAGCGGCGGTGCTGGTGGCGCTGGTGATCTTTGTCTTTTTGCGCACCTTGCGCGCCTCGCTGATTCCGCTCATCACCATTCCGGTGTCGCTGATCGGCACCTTCGCCATGATGGCGCTGGCGGGCTTCAGCATCAACACGCTGACGCTGCTGGCGCTGGTGCTGGCCATCGGCCTGGTGGTGGACGATGCCATCGTCATGCTGGAGAACATTTACCGTCACATCGAGGAAGGCATGGCGCCGTTCCAGGCCGCCATCCGGGGCGCGCGCGAGGTGGGTTTTGCCATTGTCGCCATGACCATGACCTTGGTGGCGGTGTACGCGCCGCTGGCGTTTTCACCGGGACGCACCGGGCGCCTGTTCACCGAATTTGCACTGGCGCTGGCCGGTGCGGTGGTGATTTCTGGCATTGTTGCGCTGACTTTGTCGCCCATGTTGTCGTCCTTGTTGCTGCGGCACAACCCGCACCCGACCTGGTTTGATGCGCACATGGAAAACCTGCTGCAATGGGCAACAAGGGTGTATGGCAAGCTGTTGGCCTGGTCCTTGAACCGGCGCTATCTGGTGCTGGCGATGATGGTGGCCAGCGGCGCAGTGTCCTGGTCGGTGCTGGGTGACATCAAGCGCGAGCTGGCGCCGCTGGAAGACCGGGGCGTGGTGCTGGCGCGCGTCAACGCACCCGATGGCGCCACCCTGGCTTACACCGACCGCTATGTGCGCGGCGTTGAACGCATTGCCGAAGACTACCCCGAGTTCGACCGCATTTTTTCCACGGTCGGCAACCCCACGGTGTCCCAGGCCAATGTGTTTTTCAGGGCCAAGCCTTGGGATGAGCGCGAGCGCACCACGCTGGACATGGCACGCGCCATGAATCCGCGTTTGTCGGGTTTGTCGGGTGTCAATGCCACGCCGATCACCCCGCCCTCGCTGGGTCAGGGCTTTCGCAGCCAGCCGATTGAGTTCATCATCATCACCTCCGACAGTTACCAGGAGTTGGCGCAAACCGTGCGCGCTTTTCAGGACGCGTTGGCCAACAACCCCGGCTTTGTCCAGGTCGACTCCGATTTGCGCTTGAACAAACCCGAGATCAAGCTTGAGGTGGACCGCGAGCGCGCGGCGGACCTGGGCGTCGGTGTGGACGCCATCGCGCGTTCCGTCGAGACCCTGCTGGGCGGGCGCAAGGTCACGCGCTACAAACGCGGTGGCGAGCAGTACGACGTGATCGTGCAAACCACTTCCAGTGGCCGCGACACACCTGACGACATTGAAAAAATATTTGTCCGCGGCAAAGGCGCCGAGCTGATTCCGTTGTCTGCGCTGGTCACCCTCCGCGAGGTGGTGGTGCCGCGCGAACTGATCCACTTTGGCCAACGCCGCGCCGCCACCATTACAGCCAATCTGACGGCCACCTATTCGGTGGGCGAGGCGCTCGACTTCATGGATGCCAGCGCCAGGCAAGTGCTCAAGCCCGGCTATGCCACCGACCTGAACGGCATCAGCCGCGAGTTCAAGAAATCATCCGATTCGCTGACCCTGGTGTTTGCGCTGGCGCTGTTGTTCATTTTTCTGGTGTTGGCGGCGCAGTTCGAGAGCTTTGTTGATCCGTTTGTGATCCTGTTCAGCGTGCCGCTGTCGATGGCCGGGGCCTTGCTGGCGCTCCAATGGTCGGGCGGCACACTCAACGTGTTCAGCCAGATCGGCCTGATCACGCTGGTGGGGCTGATCACCAAGCACGGGATTTTGATGGTGGAATTCGCCAACAAGCTGCGTGAGCAGGGCCTGGACACCCTGGCCGCCATCCAGCAGTCGTCGGTGCAGCGCCTGCGGCCCATCATGATGACCACGGGCGCCATGGTGCTGGGTGCGGTGCCGCTGGCCATGGCCACCGGTGCCGGCGCGGAGAGTCGCCAGCAAATTGGCTGGGTCATTGTGGGCGGCATGAGCCTGGGCACCCTGCTCACGGTGTTCGTGGTGCCGACCATGTACACCCTGCTGGCGCGCAAAAAAGTGCCGGGACCCAAGCAGGAGCGTACGCTGGAGCGGGCGATCAGCCCGGGTTGAGAGACCGGACAGCCATCGGCCCGAGGCGGGCCTCCCACAAAAGCCAGACAGGCCTCCTTGTGGGCGCGGCGCCCTCGCCGCGATGGTTTTTGCTCCAAGGCAATTTTCCGTTTACCAGAAGCCCTGAAGTCCCTGTGTCTGCCAGCGAACAGACTTCTCCGGACGAACCACCTATAACCTGATCTAGCCAAGGCAATTCCGCTTTGGGTGAACCGTTACAGGAGATCCATGATGAAGATAAATACCCGAGGCGGCCTTGCCTTGCTGTCCGCCGCCGCGCTCTCGCTCGCGGTGGGCTGCAGCAGTT
>JALNWC010000432.1 GCA_023231075.1 Rhodoferax sp. | reverse complement strand
GACCTGTTTCTGGACCGCCCGGCCTGGGATGCCTGGCTGCTGCGTTATTCAGAGCGCCTGGCCGACACTGACCCAGGCCAGGCCGCGGGCCTGATGCGCAAAACCAACCCGAAGTATGTGCTGCGCAATTACCTCGGAGAGCTGGCCATCGAGGCCGCCAAAAGCAAAGATTTCTCCAGGGTCGCCCAGATGCTGGCGCTGCTGGAGCGCCCGTTCGACGAGCACCCGGAATTCGAGTCCTTTGCCGCCCTGCCACCCGACTGGGCCAGCCGGATCGAAATCAGTTGCAGTTCATAAACCCCTGAAACCCGCAAAACCATGAGCTATCCAATCCAAAAGACCGATGCCGAGTGGCGCGACCTGCTGCAACAAAAAGGCGCAGAAGCCGTCGCTTACCAGGTCACGCGCCACGCCGCCACCGAGCGCCCGTTCACAGGCAGGTACGAGGCCCACCAGGCCGATGGCAGCTACCACTGCATCTGCTGCGACGCCAAGCTGTTTGACGCCGACACCAAGTTCAACGCCCACTGCGGCTGGCCGAGTTTTTCCGAGGCGCTGCCAGGCGCCATCACCGAGATCACCGACCGCAGTCTGGGCATGACCCGGGTGGAAACCGTGTGCAGCCAATGCGGCGCGCATCTGGGCCATGTGTTTGAAGACGGCCCCGCGCCCACCGGCCTGCGCTACTGCATGAACTCGGCTTCGTTAAACTTCACGCCCACATGAAAATACTGATCGACTTTTTCCCCATCCTGCTGTTCTTCGGCGCCTACAAGTTTTACGGCATCTACATTGGCACCAGCGTGCTGATGGCCGCCACCGTGCTGCAAATGGCGCTGATCTACGGCATCGACCACCGGCTGCAGGCCATGCACAAGATCACGCTGGCGCTGGTACTGGTGTTTGGCACGCTCACGCTGGTGCTGCACGACGACCGTTTCATCAAATGGAAACCCACCGTGCTCTACGCCGCCATGGCGATTGCGCTGGCGGTGGCGGTCTGGATCTACAAGAAAAATTTCCTGAAGCTGCTGCTGGGCAGCCAGCTCACGCTGCCCGAGCCGGTGTGGATGCGCCTGAACATCCTGTGGATCGGCTACAGCGCCTTCATGGCGCTCATCAACGCCTATGTGGCGGCTTACTACAGCACCGAAGCCTGGGTCAACTTCAAGCTCTGGGGCTATGCCTTCCCGCTGGTCTTCATTGTCGGCCAGGGTTTTTATATTGCACGCTACCTGGCGGCTGACGACGCCAAAACCCCCACGCCATGAACCCCATGAACCCAACCCCCACCGCCGACCAACTGCAGCAACGTCTGCAACAAGTTCTGCAACCCAGCCAGCTCGAAGTGATCGACGAGAGCCACCAGCACCATGGTCATGCCGGCACCAACGGCACCGGCTTGGGCACCCACTTCAGGGTGCGCATCACGGCTGGGGCTTTTGCCGGCAAGTCGGCCGTGGCACGGCACCGGCTTGTGTATGATGCGCTCCAAGATTTCATGGACCAGGGCCTGCACGCCCTGGCCATTGAAGCCCAAACTCCTCAGGCCTGACGGCCTGAATCAAACATCTCGCTTTTCTAATCCAATTATTTGCAGGAAATTTGCATGAAAAACAAACTGGTATCGGGCCTTGCCCTGGCTGCCTTTCTGGGCGGCATGTCGGCTTCGGCCGTGGCCCAAAATGTGGCCATCGTCAATGGCAAGGCGGTTCCCCTGACGCGTGTCGAGGCCTTGAACCAACAGGTGGCCCGCTCCGGCCGCCCGGTCACGCCAGAAATCCAGCAGCAGATCAAGGACGAAGTGATCGCCCGCGAGATCTTCATGCAGGAAGCCCAAAAATTAAGCCTGGACACCACGGCTGACTTTAAAAACCAGATGGAACTGGCGCGCCAGACCCTGCTGATCCGCGAGCTGTTCGCCAATTACCAAAAAACCAATCCGGTGACCGATGCCGAGATCCAGGCCGAGTACGACAAATTCAAGGCTGCCAACAGTGGCAAAGAGTACCGCGCCAGCCACATCCTGGTTGAAAAGGAAGCCGATGCCAAGGCCATCATCGCCCAGCTCAAAAAAGGCGGCAAGTTTGAAGAAATTGCCAAAAAATCAAGCAAGGACCCAGGCTCTGGCGCCAGGGGCGGCGACCTCGACTGGGCGCCTGCGAGCAACTATGTGGCCGAATTCGCCACGGCCCTGACCGCGCTGAGCAAAGGCAAACTGACCGACACCCCGGTCAAGTCCCAGTTCGGCTACCACATCATCCGCCTCGATGATGTGCGCGATGCCCAACTGCCCAAGCTCGAAGACGTCAAGCCGCAAGTGTCGCAACAACTGCAGCAGAAAAAATTGACCGCGTACCAGGAAGAGCTGCGCAAAAAGGCCACGATTGAATAAACCGATCGCCCGATCGCTCACTGAAAGCCGGACTTGTTCCGGCTTTTTTCATTCAAAAAATACCGGTCCGTGACTTGCTTGCACCTGAGATGGGCCATGCGGGCTAAGGCGGGGGGCCTCATACGCGCTTCGCTTTGCGAAATCGGCCCCCCGCCTTAGCCCGCATGACCTGAACAGCGCTTGTGCTTTACCGAGAAAAAACAATGACCACGGTGCAAAAGTTGCCACATTAATCAAACATTTTGCATGGACTTGGTATTGAACGCCGGCACAGCAGAGCGCTCGCCGCAGGGGTTGGGGTATCGGGGTTCGCCGATTTCGCAAAGCGAAGCGCGTATGAGGCGGACCCCGATACCCCAACCCCTGCCAGCTGACACGAGCCAAGACCTCTCCAAACCAAGGACTTGATGCGTTTTAAGGCGAAATTAGCGAAGAAGCCAGCTCACGCCGCCCACCAGCGCAATCAGCACCGGCTGGTGCAGCAAGTAGTAGCTCAGGCTCCAGCGCCCCAGCCCGGCCAGAGCGTGCAGGGCCTGCGGCAAGGGTCGTTCCAGCCAGTCGGGCTGTTGTTTCACAAGCCAGCCACCGGCAGCCGCGCCCCACCACATCACTCCCAGCCAGGGAAACAGCGGCACATAGTCTTCGGTGACCGGCTTTTGGCTGATCCAACCCAGCCAGTTCCAACGCATGCTGTTCATGGCATCGGCCCATGGCGCCAGCGGCCCGGTCTGCAACAGGTTCTCAAAGATGAATTTGGAACCAATG
>JALNWC010000431.1 GCA_023231075.1 Rhodoferax sp. | reverse complement strand
CCATCAGGGGCTGGGCGCAATGGTGGCCGGTGCGCACCGCCACACCTTCCTGATTCAACAAGGTGCCCACGTCGTGCGGGTGAATGCCCTGCACGGCAAACGACAGCACCGCCGCCTTGTGTTGTGCGCTGCCCAGCAGCCGTACGCCCGGCATGGCCGCCAGTTGTTCCGTGGCGTAACACAGCAATTCATGTTCGTGGCTGGCAATGGCTTGCATACCGATGCCGTTGACATAATCGACGGCGGCGCCCAGCCCGATGGCCGCAGCAATCGGCGGCGTGCCGGCCTCGAACTTGTTCGGAATCGGGGCGTAAGTGGTCTTCTCGAAGGTGACGGTATGGATCATGTCGCCGCCGCCCTTGAAGGGCTGCATCGCTTCGAGCAATGCGGCGCGGCCGTACAGGACGCCGATGCCGGTCGGGCCGCATAGTTTGTGGCCCGAGAAGGCATAAAAATCACAGTCCAGGTCCTGCACATCCAGCGCCAGGTGCGGCGCGGCCTGCGCGCCATCGACCAGCACCGGCACGCCGCGCGCATGCGCAAACGCGATCATTTGCCTGACCGGGTTGATGCTGCCCAGCGCGTTCGACACATGGCTGACGCTCAGCAAACGGGTGTGGTGATTGAAGAGCGCTTCGTACTGATCGAGCAAGAGTTCGCCGGCGTCGTTGATCGGCAGCACGCGGATGGTCGCACCTTTCTCCAGCGCCAGCATTTGCCACGGCACGATGTTCGAGTGGTGCTCCAGCACGGTCAGGATGATTTCATCACCGGCCTTGATGTTCTGGCGGCCCCAGCCGTGCGCCACCAGGTTGATGCTTTCCGTGGTGCCGCTGGTGAAGATCACCTCGCGCGCTTCGCGCGCATTGATGAAGTGCTGCAGCTTGATGCGTGCCGCCTCGTAAGCCGCGGTGGCGGTCTCGGACAGGTAATGCACCGCGCGGTGGATGTTGGCGTGCTCGTGGGTTTGGTAGCGCCGCAGGCGGTCCATCACCGGCTGCGGCATCTGGCTCGATGCCGCGTTGTCCAGATACACCAGCGGCTTGCCCGCCACCGTGAGATTCAAGATGGGAAAGTCGGCGCGAATACGGGCCACGTCAAAGGCCGCTGGTGAAGGGGGTTTTGTCAACAAGGTGCTCATGGCTGGCTCGTGGTTTGTTCAAGCACCGTCTGCTCCAGCTGCTGGCGCAGTGACGCGACCGGAATGCGGTTGATGACCTCGGCGCCAAAAGCGTAGGTCAGCAGATTGCGCGCCACTGTCTGTGAAAGTCCTCTGCTTTGCAGGTAGAAAACTTCGTCGCTGTCGAGCTGGCCTACGGTCGCGCTGTGCGTGCATTTCACGTCGTCGGCAAAGATTTCGAGCTGCGGCTGGGTATCGACCACGGCTTTGCTGGAGAGCAGCAGGTTGCGGCTCGATTGCGCCGAATCTGTTTTTTGGGCGCCGGGGCGCACCATCACCTGACCGTTGAACACCGCGTGCGCCGTGCCACCCACAATGCATTTGTGCAACTGGCGACTGACGCCATGCGGCTTGGCGTGGTCGATGAAGCTGTGGGTGTCGGCCAGTTGCGTGCCGCCGATCAGCGCCAGGCCGTCAAGCGTGCACTGCGTGTCCTCTGCGGTCTGCAATACCTTGAGGTCGAGCCGGGAGATCTGGGCGCCCAGCGCCAGGTTGACCGCGTGGTAATGGCTGGCGGCACCGAGTGACACCGCGCAACTGGCTAGGTGAAAGGCCTCCAGGCTTTCGCGCTGCAAGCGCACATGGGTGACCTGTGCATGGGCCTGCAACACCAGCTCGGCGACCGCGTTGGTGAAATACGTGCCTTCATGCAAGGCCACGTAGTCTTCAATCAAGGTCGCTTTGCTGCCCGCGCCAGCCACCAGCAACAGGCGCGGGTGGCTGGCGACCTCGGGCTGCGTTGAAATGAAAAGCACATGCACGGGTGTGGCCAGCGCGGTGTCGGGCGGCACGATGAGGACGGCCGCATCCCTTAAAAATGCGGTGTTGAGTGCCGTGAACAGCGTGTCCTGAAAGGATGCGTATTGGCCCGGATGTGCCTCAAGCTTGTCCATCTGCGCGGTCGTCAGGCCGGCGAGGTTGCCCAACACAAAACCGACTTGCGGGCTGGCGCTGGACAGCTGCGGCGCGTAGACGCCGTCGACAAATACGAGCTTTGTGGGCGCTTCCGGGATGGCCAGGTGGGCGATGTCTTGCGGCTGCAACTGCGTTGGCGTGCGCAGCGGCTGAAACGACTGGCTGGCAAAGGCCGCCAGAGGGGTGAAGCGCCAGGCTTCGTCGTGCGTGCTGGGCAAGGTGAGTGCGTTCACGCGCTCCAGCGCCTGGGCGCGCAGCTTTTTAAGCCATTGCGGCTGCGTTGGTGCCGAGTTGCCCGGCGGCAAGGCAAGGGCTGCAAGCAGGCTGTCCAGCACCCCGCGTTCAGTGACCGGCGCTGCGCCGGCGCTCATGACACCGTCCCCGCGGCTTCGGCCTCGATCCAGTCGTAGCCGCGCTCTTCGAGTTCGAGTGCAAGTTCCTTGCCGCCGGTGCGGATGATGCGACCGGCGCTCATCACATGCACAAAGTCGGGAACGATGTAGTTCAGCAGGCGCTGGTAGTGCGTGACCAGCACAATGGCGTTGTCCTTGTTGGCCAGGTGATTGACGCCTTGCGACACCACGCGCAGTGCGTCGATGTCGAGGCCCGAGTCGGTTTCATCGAGGATGGCCAGGCGGGGCTCCAGCAGCGCCATCTGCAAGATCTCGTTGCGTTTTTTCTCGCCGCCTGAAAAGCCTTCGTTGACACTGCGCTGCAGAAACTCGGGACTCATCTCCAGCAGTTTCATTTTCTCGCGTACCAGGTCGTCAAACTCCAACGGGTCCAATTCGTCATGGCCGCGTTCGGCCTGCACGGTGTTGTAGGCCAGCCGCAAAAACTGGCTGTTGCCCACGCCGGGGATTTCGATCGGGTACTGAAAGGCCAGAAAAACACCGGCGCGGGCGCGCATTTCAGGGGCCAGTTCCAGCAGGTTCCTGCCTTCAAACAGCACCTCGCCGCCCGTCACCTGGTAGGCCGTGTGGCCCGCCAACACTTTGGCGAAAGTGCTCTTGCCCGAGCCGTTCGGCCCCATGATGGCGTGGACTTCGCCGCGCTTGACGGTGAAGTT
>JALNWC010000430.1 GCA_023231075.1 Rhodoferax sp. | reverse complement strand
TTGGGTGTGGCGGCAATGAAGTTGTGGATGTGCGCCGACTGCGCGGCCTCGATCACCTGCGCGCGGGTGGCGCCGGGCTGGCCGTAGGCGATGTTGTATTCGACCGTGTCGTTGAACAGCACGGTGTCCTGCGGCACGATGCCAATGGCTTGCCGCAGGCTGGCTTGCGTGACCTGCTTGATGTCCTGCCCGGCAATCAGGATCTGGCCGCTTTGCACGTCATAGAACCTGAACAGCAAGCGCGCCAGCGTCGATTTGCCCGAGCCGGACGGCCCGACCACCGCCACGGTTTTGCCTGCGGGGATGTCAAAGCTGATGTCGTGCAAAATCGGTCGCGCCGGGTCGTAGGCGAAGTTCACGTGCCTGAACGCGACGCTGGCGCTGTCGGGTGACAGTGTCAGGGCGGGCGCCCCCGGCGCATCGGCAATTTCACGCTCGCGCTCCATCAGCGTGAACATTTTTTCCAGGTCGGTCAGGCCCTGCTTGATCTCGCGGTACAGCACGCCCAGAAAACCCAGCGGAATGTAGAGCTGGATCATGAAGGCGTTGACCATCACCAGGTCGCCCAGCGTCATGCGGCCATCGACCACGCCCTGGGTGGCGCGCCACAGCATGGCGACCAGGCCGGCGGCGATGATGAGCTGCTGGCCGGTGTTGAGCAGGCTCAGGGTGGTCTGGCTCTTGAGGGCGGCCTTGCGGTAGCGCTCCAGGCTGTCGTCGTAGCGGCGCGCCTCGAACTCCTCGTTGTTGAAATATTTCACCGTCTCGTAATTCAGCAGCGAATCGATGGCGCGGCTGTGCGCGGTCGAATCGAGCTCGTTCATCTGCTTCCTGAACTGGGTGCGCCACTCGGTGACCAGAATGGTGAAACTGATGTAAAGCACCAGCGCCATGATGGTGATCCAGGCAAACCACAGGTCGAACTTGACCGCCAGAATGCTCAGCACCAGCGCGACTTCGATCAGCGTCGGAAAGATGCTGTAGAGCGAGTAGCTGATGAGCGAGTGCACGGCGCGGGTGCCGCGCTCGATGTCGCGCGTCATGCCGCCGGTCTGGCGCTCCAGGTGAAAGCGCAGGCTCAGGGCGTGCAAATGGCGAAACACCTGCAGGCTGATGGCGCGCGAGGCGCCCTCGGTGGCCTTGGCAAAGATCAGCTCGCGCAGTTCGGCAAACAGCGTGGTCGACAGGCGCAGCAGGCCGTAGGCCACCAGCAGGCCCAGCGGCACCACCAGCAGCGCCTGCGCGCCGAGTTCGCCCTTGGGGTTCATGGTGTCGACCAGTTCCTTGAGCAGCAGCGGCACACTCACGTTGGCCAGCTTGGCGCCCACCATGAAGGCCAGCGCCGCGATCACGCGCCATTTGTATTGCCACAGGTAAGGGAACAGGCGCTGCAGCGTGGCCCAGTCCGAGCGCGCGGGTGCGGCTGTCTGGGGTCCGGATGGCATTTGGGATGGGGTGCCGCTTGGGTAGGCGGATGAATGGCGGCGCATAAGGGACAATCCTGAATATTTGCGGGACAGACCGCAGCTGCATGAAATGCGCCAGCGCTGTCCTCAACACTTTGTAACCCTAGGATTGTGCCCATGTCTGCAAACACTGACTCTTACACCGTGCAACTGCCCAAGGACGAAAAATTGGTGCTCAAGGTCATTCCCATGCCGGGTGATGTCAATGCCAACGGCGATATTTTTGGTGGCTGGGTGATGGCGCAGGTCGACCTGGCCGGCGCCGTGGCTGCCGCACCTTACGCCAATGGCCGCATGGCCACGGTGGCGGTGAATGAATTCATCTTCAAGCAGCCGGTGCGGCTGGGGGACGTCTTGTCGTTTTTTGGCAAGCTGGTGCGCATTGGACGCACCTCGATCACCGTCAAGATCGAGGTGTATGCCGAGCACATCGGTGCCCAGGGAAAATTCATCAAGGTCACCGAAGCCTCCCTGACTTACGTGGCCATTGACGACCATGGCAAGCCGCGCGAAGTGCGCCAGCCCGCCGCTTGACTACGACACGATGTAAGCAGCCGAGCCGGTGGACAGCAGCTTGCCGTCGGCCCCCAGAAACTCCATGCGGGTGGAGGCCACGCGCGAGCCCAGGCGCATCACTTCGGCGTGCAACTCGAACCATTCGCCAATCCCCGGGCGCAGGTAGTCGACGCGCAGGTCGATGGTGCCGAGCTTGGCAAAGCGCTGCATCCGCTGCGTGGGCGATTCATCCATGTGGCGCGCACAAATCGCCATCGTCACGGCCAGGCCGCCCAGCGCATCCAGCGAGGCGCTGATGACGCCGCCGTGGATCCGGTTGTAGGCGAAGTGGCCCACCAGGTCGTTGCGCATGTCGATGCGCGCCCTGACCTGGGTGGGCGCCACCGACGTGATCTTCAGGCCCAGCAGGCGGTTGAAGACGATCATTTCCTCGAATACTTTTTTGACGCCGGTGATGAACTCGTCTTCAAACTGGATATCGGCAGGGGGTGTGATGTGATGCGGCATGAGGGGGTGTGTCACTGACCGTGACGGGTTACTTTTTTAGCAGGGAAGGGGCAGCCGCCTCAAGGCGGAATGTGCTGTGAATCAAGGCCATGGCCTGCGGCCCGTCCCATTCGCGCGCCCCGACCACCTTGTTCAGCACCCGACCCTTGGCATCGACCAGCAGCGTGAGCGGCAGCCGGTCGGCTCCCAGCATGTTCTCGAGCTCCAACTGACGGTCGATGTAGTGGTTCAGGGTGGCCTGACTTTTGGTCAGGAAAGCTTTTGCGTTTTGCGGGTAGTCATCGGTCGAAATGCCGATCACGGTGAAGTGCCGGCCCAGCTCGCTCCAGGCCAGGCGCTCCAGCGAGCCCATTTCTGCGATGCAGGGCGGGCACCAGCTGGCCCAGACGTTGATGATCAGGGGCTTGCCGCGAAAGGCGGAGAGCTGGCGGTCCGGGCCGTTGAGGCCGCGCATCGTGGCTTCGCGCAGCACGCTGCCCACGGCCACCTCGCCGGGGGTGGCGGCCGCGTTGTGGGCACCGGTGAGCAGGCCAATAAGCAAGGTGCAGGTGGCAAACAGGGTACGCATCAGAAGGCGCTGAAGTCTGGCTTGCGCTTTTCCAGGAACGCGGAAAAGGCTTCCTGTGCAGGAGGCTCGGCCAGCATCTGGCCAAACAGCGTGCCTTCTTCGGCCATGCGCTGCGCCAC
>JALNWC010000429.1 GCA_023231075.1 Rhodoferax sp. | reverse complement strand
GGCGGGATGCAGTGCTAGGCGCTGCGAGTGCCGTGTGGCTATGCCACACAAGCGAGTAGCAACGACGCAATGCGCCCGCCAGTGCCGCCAGAAATGGGATATTTGGCATTTCTGCATCCCTTACTGACCCACCGTCAATGTTTTGAGCATCAGTGTCTTGGCGGTGTTGAGCACCTCGACATTGGCCTGGTAGGAGCGTGAGGCCGAGATCATGTTGACCATTTCCTCGACCACATTGACGTTGGGCATGGCCACATAACCTTCGGCGTTGGCATGGGGATTTTTCGGGTCATGCACCATGCGCAGCGGCGAGGGGTCCTCGATCACGCGCGCCACCCTGACGCCGCCGATGCCCTGGCCGTCGCCTGGCGCCATTTCAAAGACGACCTGGCGCGCACGGTAGGGCTGGCCATCCGGGCCGGCAACGCTGTCTGCGTTCGCCATGTTGCTGGCGGTGGTATTCATGCGCTGCGATTGCGCCGTCATGGCTGAACCGGCGATATCAAAGATACTGAGGGACCGGCTGGAAAATGGCATGGGATGACTCCGGCGGGTTGCTACTGAACCGCTGTCAGCAGGGTTTTGATCTTGGAGCCGAGTACCGTCAGATTCGCTTCATAACGCATGGCGTTGTCGGCAAAGTTGACCCGCTCGACATCCATCTCGACGGTGTTGCCATCAAGGCTTGACTGGTTGGGCGTGCGGTACATCAGATCGGCCTCTGCACCGGCAAGCGCCTGACCCGGCAGGTGCCTTGCCGAGGTCCCCGTCATGGCGAGGGACTGCGACTGCCTGCCGCGGTCAACCGCCTGTGTCAGCGCGCTGCTGAAGTCAAAATCGCGCGCCTTGTACCCGGGTGTGTCGGCATGGGCGATATTGGCCGACAGAACTTCCTGTCGCCTTGCCCGCAGATTGAGCGCCTCCTGATGGAAGCGCAGGGATGAGTCCAGCTTGTCGATCATTTTTTTCACCGGTTGTGTCAAACGCCTGGTCGGGCAGACGCCTTGAATGGAAATTATTTTAGGCAGCCGCCGCGTCGGCAATCAGCGGAACAGACGGGGTTTCAATGCCCAATTCAACTCTTCTGACGGGTGGTTCAATCGGGCGAATTGGGTCGGGATTGCAGCCCACTTCAGCCTTTGGGCTTGCCCCCGTGGGTCTAGACTACGGGCATGCTTGACACGACACGCCCCCCCATGATCTGGCAGTTTGCGCTGGCCTTGGCCATGCTGCTGGCCACCTTTGTGCTGCAGGCAAGGCCGGCCCACGGCGCGGCGTCGCAGCCGACGCCCTTGTCCGGCAGTGCGCGGCCCGTGATCGCGCAATTCCTGGTGCGCCAGACCTCCGGCCTGCCGGGACGGGTGGTGATCACCCTCGACACACCACAATCGGGAGCCCTGCCGCCCTGCGCCACTGTTGAACCGTTTTTGCCGGGCGGGGCCCGCTTGTGGGGGCGGGTGTCGGTCGGGGTGCGGTGCAGCCAGGATCAGCCCTGGACCCGTTATGTACCGGCCTACATCGCGGTCATGGGCAGCTACTATGTCGCCGCACGCCCGATCAATGCGGGGCAGGCCTTGATGCCCGACGATATCGCCGTACGCCAAGGTGATCTCACGACCCTGCCAGCCAGCGTGATTGGCGATCCGGCGCAACTGAACGGCGTCATCGCTTCGAACCGTATCGCCTCCGGTGCGCCGATACGGCAGGAGTTGCTGCGTGGCATTACCGTGGTGAAGCGGGGACAAACCGTCAAAGTGGTCACGCAAGGGGCAGGCTTTTTGGTCAGCACCATCGGCAAAGTGATGACAAGTTCCGCAGCAGGCAAAATGGTTCAGGTCAAAATACAGGGCGGGCGGTTGCTCAGCGGTATCGTCCGCCCGGACGGCACGATCGAACGGCCGAACTGATACTTCAATGATTTCGCTGTCATTCCTGAGGAAGCAGCGGACTCTGACTTGCGCCCTCTCCCTCCGGGGGAGGGTTGGGGTGGGGGCGGGTTTGCCAGCGGTGGGAGTGAGCCAAGGCCTGTGCGCACGGGTGATTCTTTTCATGATTGCGACGATTGAACTTGTCAGAGACTAAAGTTTCAGCCCAAACAGCCGTTATCCAGTGAGCAACATCGGAAAACCACACCATGAAAATCAATCAGAACGTCACTTTTTTGCGGAATGTGCCTGATGCCTCCGCTCTGACGACCGCCAAGGACAGCGGCACCACGCAGCGATCGGCATCGGGGACGCCTGCTGTGGCGGGACAGGCTCAACCCTCACTGTCACCGTTGCTGCCCTCCACCAACGGTGACTTTGATGCGGCTCGCGTCGCCACGATTCGCGAGAGCATCAGCGCAGGCCGTTACCAGGTTAACACCGCCAATATTGCCGACGGCTTGCTGGCCACCGTGCGCGAGCTGTTGAATTCAAAATCGTCATGAGCAGCAAACTACTTGAGCTCCTGGGCCAGGAGTACGCGGCAACAGGCGTATTTCTTGAATTGCTGGATCAGGAAGCAGCGGCCATGACGCAGGGCGAATTCGCCAGGCTGCCGGAACTTGCCGAGCGCAAGTCAAAACTGGCCGATCAGATCGCGTTGATGGCGCGTCAACGCGAGGCCGAACTGCTGTCCTTGGGCTATGTTTCCGGCCGTCGTGGCGCCGATGCTGCCGCTGCCGCCGGCAGCGAAGCCCTGCAAAATGCGTGGCGCAACTTGCTGAAATTGGCCGCGCAGGCCCACGCATGCAATCACCGCAATGGCGTAATGATTCACACTCATCTGGATTTCACCCGGCAGACCATCAGCTTCCTGCAAGCCGGCAGCCAACCGCTCTACGGTCCGGATGGCGGCCATAAAACAGGCCTGGGTGGCGGTCACTGCCTCGCCCTCGGTTGATATCCCGACTTGACCACGTCATTGTGGCCAGCGTCACTGGCATGCGCCTCCAGCCCTAAACAACGGAGGAAAAGTCCCGGGACCTGGTGTGCGCACGCCGTAACTTTATTCAGTCCCGCACGCTAGCCATCATGGCGGCAAAGCCGACAAAGGCAGCGCCGGTCACGCGGTTGAACACCTTCAACACGCTGGCGCGCTCCAGATACACCGCCATGCGTTTGCCGCTCAGGGCGTAGACAAAATACCAACTCACCTCGATGACTGCAAAAGTCACCAAAAGAATGCCGAACTGGG
>JALNWC010000428.1 GCA_023231075.1 Rhodoferax sp. | reverse complement strand
TTGCGCAGCGCGGTGTTGACCGGCAGGCCCAGAATGGCGCGCGCGTGCAGCTCGAACTCGCTTTGCCACTGGGTGCTGAGCGTGACCAGGCCGGTGTCGTGCGGGCGCGGGCTCACCTCGCTGAACCACACCTGCTCGCCCTTGACGAACAACTCGACGCCAAAAATCCCCAGCCCCGAGGCCTGGCCATCGAGTTCGATGCCGAGGTCGTCGGTGACGGTTTTGGCAATGTGCCGGGCTTTTTCCAGCGCCGCCGGATGCATCGGCTGCGGCTGCCAGCTTTCCACGTAGTCGCCCTTGACCTGCACGTGGCCCACAGGCTCGCAGAAATGGGTTTCGATCCGGCCGTCGGCACCCTTGGCGCGCACCGTGAGCAGGGTGATCTCGTAGTCGAAGTCGATGAAGCCTTCCACAATCACGCGGCCGTGGCTGACGCGGCCACCGGCCATCGCATGGTCCCAGGCGGTCTGCACGTCGGCCGGACCCTTGAGTTTGCTTTGGCCCTTGCCGCTGGAACTCATCACCGGTTTCACGATGCAGGGGTAGCCGATGCCGGGCTGGCCAGCCACGCCGTCGATGGCGGCCTGCAACTCGGCCAGCGAGTCGCAAAACCGGTAGCGGCTGGTCGGCAGGCCCAGGGCCTCGGAAGCCAGGCGGCGGATGCCCTCGCGGTCCATGGTCAGGCGCGCGGCGCGGGCGGTCGGGATCACGCGCACCACGCCGGTGGCTTCCAGCACTTCGAGCATGGGGGTGGCAATGGCTTCGATCTCGGGCACCACCAGGTCGGGCTTTTCATGCTCGATCAACTCGCGCAGCAGCGCCGGGTCGCTCATGATGACGGTACGCGCGTGGTGCGCCACCTGATGCCCGGGTGCGTGCGGGTAGCGGTCCACCGCGATGGTCTCCACGCCCAGGCGCTGCAGCGCGATGATGACTTCCTTGCCCAGTTCGCCGCTTCCCAGCAGCATGACGCGGGTGGCGTGGTGGGACAGGGGGGTGCCGAGTGTGGTCATGAGGCTTGCGCGTTGATGCGTCCAATAAGGTAAGAAAAGTAACACATTTGATTTTAGTAAACCTGCCATCTGCAGAGATGATCTACAGATGGCCGGACTCGGGTGTTGATGAAAATCAGTTGTTGTTCTGCCGCCTTTGGTTCAAGCCATGGCTTGGATTATCAATGTAAATTTACCAACAGATGGTAATATTGCAATGATGATCAAGCGAAAAGCCTTTGAAATCGTTCGCCAGGCCTTGTCACAGCAAGCGGCCGTTGCGCTCATGGGGCCACGTCAGGTGGGCAAGACCACGCTGGCCCTCATGGTGGGCGAAGCGCTGGGCGCGCTGTACCTGGACCTGGAAGACGTCCAGGACCGCGACAAGCTGAGCCATGCCGCAGCCTTTTTGTCGGCCTATGAAGACCGGCTGGTCATTCTGGACGAAATTCACCGGGTACCCGATTTGTTTTTGACGCTGCGTGGTTTGATCGACCAGGGCCGGCGCAAGGGCAAGCGTTATGGGCGATTTTTGTTGCTGGGTTCCGCTTCGCTGGATTTGATGCAGCAAAGTGGCGAAAGCCTGGCGGGGCGCATCAGTTACATCGACATGACCCCTCTGGATGTGCGCGAGGTCGCCGCCGCATCTCTTGAGGATTTGTGGCTGCGCGGCGGTTTTCCTGACAGTTTTCTGGCAACGGACGCGCAGCAATCCTTGCGCTGGCGCAAAGACCTGTTGCGAACTTACCTGGAGCGCGACGTGCCCATGTTCGGCTCGCGTGTGCCCGCTGAAACACTGCGCCGCTTCTGGACCATGCTGGCCCACAACCAGGGCAGTCTGGTCAATGCCTCGCGCTTGGCGGCTGGTCTGGAGGTCAGCAGCCAGACGGTGAGTCGCTACACCGATTTGCTGGTCGACCTGTTGCTGGTGCGCCGTTTGCAGCCCTACCCCGTGAATGTGGGCAAGCGGCTGGTGAAGTCGCCCAAGGTGTACATCCGGGATACGGGCTTGTTGCATGCGTTGCTCAATATTCCGGATCGGAATGGCTTGCTAGGACACCCGGTGGTGGGGGCCAGCTGGGAAGGTTTTGTGATTGAAAACCTGATCAACGCCGCGCCGGCCTTGACCGTGCCAGGTTTTTATCGGACCTCTGGCGGAGCCGAGATTGACCTCTTGCTGGAGTTGCCGGGCGGTGAGCGCTGGGCGATTGAAGTCAAACGCAGCCGCGCCGCCAAGCCTGCACGCGGTTTTTACGAAGCCTGCGAAGACCTCAAGCCTGTCAAACGCTTTGTGGTGCATGCAGGCGCAGACCGGTTTCCGATCAGCGACGAGGTGCAGGCGATTGGTGTGCGCGAGTTGGCTGACAACTTGTCGAACTTGAGCTGAGTTTGACCACCGTCGTGTGGTGTGGCTCGGCGACAATCCGGCCCATGCCCGAATCCATTCTCTCAGTTCAAAACCTGGTCAAACGTTATGGCGAGGCCACGGTGGTCAGCGACCTTTCTTTTGCCATTGCGCCGGGCGAATGCCTGGGCGTGATCGGCCCCAACGGCGCCGGCAAAACCACCACCATCCGCATGTGCCTGGGGCTGACGGCGCCCGATGAGGGCACGGTGACGGCTTTTGGCTTGCCAATGCCGCGCGAGGCGCTGGCCATCAAGGCGCAGTTGGGCGTCGTGAGCCAGCTCGACACACTCGACCCGGACTTTGATTGCGCCGAGAACCTGCTGGTGTACGGGCGCTATTTCGGCATGAAAGACGCGCAGATTCGCGAGCGCATTCCGGCACTGCTGGCGTTTGCCTCGCTGACCAGCAAGGCCCACGCCAAGCCGGGCGAGTTGTCGGGCGGCATGAAACGGCGCCTGAGCCTGGCGCGCGCGCTGGTCAACAACCCGCGCCTGCTGTTGCTCGACGAGCCCACCACCGGCCTGGACCCGCAGGCGCGCCACCTGATGTGGGAGCGCCTGCAACTGCTGCTGCAAGAGGGCAAGTCGATTTTGCTGACCACGCACTTCATGGACGAAGCCGAGCGCCTGTGCCACCGGCTGCTGGTGGTGGACCACGGCAGGAAAATTGCCGAAGGCGCGCCGCGTGACCTGATCCGTCAGTACCTGGAACCCGACGTGGTGGAGGTCTACGGCACGGGCGCGCTGGCGCTGGCGGACTCACAGCTCAAAACCCTGGCGGCGCGGGTC
>JALNWC010000427.1 GCA_023231075.1 Rhodoferax sp. | reverse complement strand
CGGCACTGGATGAATCTGGCCGGTCTGCTGGTGGTGATTTATTTCGGGCGCGAGTTCATGAATGCCCACAGCATTGCCGAAGGCATGACGCCGCTGATGGTGATGGCCATCGTGGCCTTGCTGTTTGGCGTGCACATGGTGATGGCCATTGGCGGTGCCGACATGCCGGTGGTGGTGTCCATGCTCAACAGCTATTCGGGTTGGGCCGCTGCGGCCACCGGTTTCATGCTGTCCAACGACTTGCTGATCGTGGTGGGTGCCCTGGTGGGCTCCAGCGGTGCGATTCTGTCGTACATCATGTGCAACGCCATGAACCGCAGCTTCATCAGTGTGATTGCCGGCGGTTTTGGCACCACCAGCGCCAAACCCACGGCGGCGGCGGGTGGCGCGCAACCGGTGGGTGAGGTGACCCCGGTCACGGCCCTGGAGACGGCTGAACTGCTGCGTGAAGCCAAGAGTGTGATCATCGTGCCGGGCTACGGCATGGCGGTGGCACAGGCGCAGCACACGGTGTATGAGATCACCAGGCACCTGCGTGAAAAAGGCGTCCATGTGCGTTTCGGCATTCACCCGGTGGCCGGGCGCATGCCGGGCCACATGAACGTCTTGCTGGCCGAGGCCAAGGTGCCCTACGACATCGTGTTCGAGATGGACGAGCTCAACGACGACTTCCCGGCCACCGATGTCGCCATGGTGATTGGTGCCAATGACATCGTCAACCCGAGCGCCCAGGACGACCCCAACAGCCCGATTGCCGGCATGCCGGTGCTCGAAGTCTGGAAAGCCAAAACCTCGATCGTGATGAAGCGCAGCATGGCCTCGGGCTATGCCGGGGTCGACAACCCCTTGTTCTACAAAGACAACAACCGCATGCTGTTTGGTGATGCCAAGAAGATGCTCGACGAGGTGTTGACGGCCTTGAAGGCCTGAGTGAGCCGACAAGCCATCTTGCAGGGGCCCGGTGGGCCTCTTTTCAGTTGAGGTTTTTCAGATCTTGCGAGGTTTTTCAGATATTGCAATCGGTCTGGAATTCTCAGCCTCATCAGGGAAAACACAGCTTACAGAAACTGACAAACGGGTGAAAATCCGCTTCCATATTGAAATTCTGGAGTGTTGAAAATGACCGATCGTATCTGGCTCAAAAGCTATCCACCCGGCGTGCCGTCCGATATCGATGTGAGCCGATATGCCTCCATGGTCGACATGATGGAGGAGAGCTTCAGGAAGTTTGCCGATCGGCCCGCCTACAGCTTCATGGGCAAGGAACAAAGCTACAGACAGGTCGATGAATTGAGCCAGACCTTTGGCGTCTATTTGCAAAGTCTGGGGCTGGCCAAGGGCGACCGCGTTGCCGTCATGATGCCCAATGTGCTGCAGTATCCCGTCGCCGTGGCAGGCATTTTTCGGGCCGGCTACAGCCTGGTCAACGTCAACCCGCTGTACACGGCGCGCGAACTGGAGCACCAGCTCAAGGACTCGGGGGCCAAAACCATCGTGATTCTGGAGAATTTTGCCGCCACACTCGAGAAATGCCTGGCTGCGACACCGGTCAAGCACATCGTGCTGTGCGCCATGGGCGACCAGTTGGGCCTGCTCAAAGGCAGCCTGGTGAACTACGTGGTGCGCAACGTCAAGAAAATGGTGCCGGTGTTCAATTTGCCCAGCGCGGTGCGCTTCAATGCGGCGATGGCCAAGGCCAGCGGTGGCAGCCTCAAAAAGACGGTCATCAAGCCTGACGACGTGGCGGTGTTGCAGTACACCGGGGGCACCACCGGTGTCTCCAAGGGGGCGGTGCTGTTGCATCGCAACCTGGTGGCCAACCTGCTGCAAACCGACGACTGGTTTGCCCCGGCCCTGAAAAAGATTCCCCAGGGTGAGCAACTGAATACGGTGTGTGCCTTGCCGCTCTACCATATCTTTGCCTTTACCGTGGCCATGATGCTGTCGCTGCGCAGCGGCGGCAAACTGATCCTGATCCCCAACCCACGCGATTTTCCAGCCGTACTGGCTGAACTGGCCAGGCACAAAGTTCATTTCTTCCCGGCCGTCAACACGCTGTTCAATGCCTTGGCGAACCACCCGGATTTCAACAAGGTGAACTGGAGCAGCCTGCTGGTGTCAGCCGGGGGCGGTACCGCGGTGCAAAGTGCCGTCGCCCAACTCTGGCTGGACAAAACGGGTTGCAGCATCGTTGAAGGGTATGGCCTGAGCGAGACCTCGCCGATCGTCACGGCCAATCCGGTGACGGGCACCGGGTTTTCGGGCGCGATCGGCCTGCCGGTGCCCGGCACCTGGCTCAAGTTGATCGACGACAACGGCCGCGAAGTGGCCTTGGGTCAGTCGGGCGAGATCGTCATCAAGGGGCCGCAAGTCATGGCCGGCTACTGGCAGCGCCCCGATGAGACCGCCAAGGTCATGACGGCCGACGGTTATTTCAAGTCGGGTGACATCGGCGTCATGGACGAGCGCGGCTATTTCAGAATTGTCGACCGCAAGAAAGACATGATTCTGGTGAGCGGCTTCAACGTTTTCCCCACCGAGCTCGAAGACGTGGTCTCGCTGATGGACGGCGTGCTGGAGTGCGCCTGCGTGGGCATGCCCGACGACAAAACCGGTGAGGCGGTCAAGCTCGTGATCGTCAGGAAAGACCCGGAGGTGACCGAGCAACAGGTGCGTGCCTACTGCAAGGAGAACCTGACCGGCTACAAACAGCCCAAAGTCATCGAATTCCGCACCGAGTTGCCAAAAACGCCGGTCGGCAAGATTTTGCGGCGTGAGTTGCGCGGCAAATAACAGGATCGCAGGGAGCCGAACTTGACGCTGGCCATCATGAGTGCTCTGCTGGATGAGCAGCGCGGCCTGCTGGCGCAACTGAGCCAGCCGCAGCGCGTCAAGCGTGCCGGGCGCACCTTCTGGTGTGGCCAGTGGGCGGGGCAGGACGTGGTGCTGGTGCTGTCCAGGGTCGGCAAGGTGGCGGCCGCCACCACCACCACCGCGTTGATTGAAGCTTTCGATGTCAAAAACGTGCTTTTCACTGGCGTGGCGGGGGGCGTTGGCCATGGCGTCAAGGTGGGCGACGTGGTGGTGGCCGAGGCCTTTATCCAGCACGACCTGAACTCGGCCCCGCTTTTTCCCCGTTATGAAATACCGTTCTATGGACGCTCGGCGCTTGACTGCGACCCGGCGCTGTCTGCGCT
>JALNWC010000426.1 GCA_023231075.1 Rhodoferax sp. | reverse complement strand
CGGCGGCTTCAAAACGGGCGTAGATTTGACCGATCACGTTTTTGGCAACGGCGTCGGGTTTGATGATGGAGAGCGTGCGTTCGATAGTCATGGTTTTTCCTGATAAATGTAATTTTTGACCGACTTGTCAAAGCCTTGAATGTTAACCCGAACGCTGTCCCCTTGACGCATACAGGGTGTCAAAGTACCGTTTCAACGGCCTTTGCCGACCCGCCTTGCGCCCGAGGAACCCGAACCCGCGCCGCGTTTGCTGCCCAGCTCCTGTCGTTGCCGGTTGTAACTGTCGGCGCCGATATAGCCAAAATTCGTTTTCAGCGGGTCCGGCTGCGCTTGACCGGCAGCATTGGCATTGGGTTTGTTGCCGCGTCCGCTCGGGGCTCTCCCCGCTGGACGACGGCCGCGCAAGGGCGGGCGGGGTGGCCGCTCGCGCGTCGCACCCTCATCGGCCAGAGGCATTGCCCCGTCAGCAGCAGCCGTCGCGGCAGAATTTCTGGCTTTTTGCGACAGTGCATTGATGTCCGCCGCATCCAGCTCCATCCAGGCGCCACGCTTGAGCCCGCGCGGCAACACCATGGCGCCGTAGCGAATGCGTATCAGGCGGCTCACCGCATGGCCCACCGCCTCGAACATGCGACGCACTTCGCGGTTGCGGCCTTCAGAAATGGTGACACGGTACCAGCAGTTCGAGCCCTCGCCACCGCCCTCCTCGATCGAGCCAAAGTTGGCCAGCCCGTCGTCGAGCTTGACGCCTTCGAGCAGGCGTTTTTTTTCCTCCTGATTCAGGGCACCCAGGACCCGTACCGCATATTCACGCTCGAGACCAAAGCGCGGGTGCATCAGGTTGTTGGCCAATTCGCCCGAACTGGTGAACAGCAACAAGCCTTCGGTATTGAGGTCCAGGCGCCCGACCGACTGCCATTTGCCCTGAAACAACTTGGGCAGCTTGCGAAAAACGGTGGGGCGATTTTGCGGATCGTCGTTGGACACCACTTCACCCGCTGGTTTGTGGTAGGCGATGACACGGGCCGGCGGGGGCTCGATCCGCAAGCGTATCGGTTTGCCGTTGACCTTGACATGGTCGCCAAATTGAACCCGCTGCCCCACATGCGCGGGCTCGTTGTTCACGGTAATGCGCCCTTCCAGGATCAGCTGCTCCATTTCCAGCCTCGACCCCATGCCGGCCTGGGCCAGCACCTTGTGCAGCTTGGGCGACTCAGGCTGCGGTGGCAACACCCGCTTGAGCGGCGCCTCGCCCGGTGTGTCCTCGGCATCAAATTGGCCTGAGACCACGTCCTCAAACCGGATGACCAGGGACTCGGGTTTGCTCGGCTCTTCATGCTTCATCTTGATTCCTTTGACTCCAAATTCGACAACGCGTCCACTGCTGCGCCAGCAGGGGCCTCTTCAGACCAGTTCAACTCCGGCGTGCTGGCCATGGCTTCATCATCTTGACGTGCATCCAGTGCGTGGCCCAGGCTTTCAAAGCCCGAGCCACTCGCCTCCAGGACCGGCAACTGGTCCAGCGAAGACAATCCCAGGTCATCCAAGAACTGCCGCGTCGTGGCAAAAAGCGCGGGGCGCCCCACGGTGTCGCGGTGGCCGATCACCTCGATCCAACCCCGGTCTTCCAGTTGTTTGATCGTCAGCGAATTGACGGTCACGCCGCGGATGTCCTCGATGTCGCCACGCGTGACGGGCTGCCGGTAGGCGATGATGGCCAGCGTTTCAAGCGTCGCACGGGCATACCGGGGTGGCTTTTCCGGGTACAGGCGATCCAGGTAAGTCCGCATTTCTGCACAACTCTGAAAGCGCCAGCCGCTGGCCAAGGCAACCAGCTCGACACCGCGCTGCGACCAGTCCTGCTGTAATTCGCCCAACAACAGACGAATTTCGGCGAGGCTGTGCTGTTCTCCCAAAAGAAGCTGCATGTCGCGCAGGGGCATGGGTTGTTGGGCACAAACCAGGGCGGCTTCAAGAATGCACTTGGCATCCAGCGTTTTCATGGTGTCGTCGTGTAGAAAACAAGATGCCCCGGGGCATCAAGACAAAGAATGGAGGGAGCGTGACTTTCCGAACGTTGATCGGTGACGCGTACGCCGCTCAAAGAAACTGGAGCCGGCGTTTAAATATTTAAATATCTTTTTGATTGTACTTGAGACCCAGCATGGCAAGCGCCGCTGAAAAATCAGCCGGCAGCCGGGCCGAGAAAGACAGCGCCTGCCCGGTGATGGGGTGCGCAAAGGCCAGTCGATAGGCATGCAGGGCTTGTCGTGACATGCCCAAGTCCATGGCGCCACCGTACAGCGCGTCGCCAATCAAGGGGTGCTTCAGCTGCGCCATGTGCACCCTGATCTGATGGGTGCGGCCGGTGTGCAGGGTGCAATGCACCAGGCAGGCCTGGGCGCCATTGGACAGGAGCTCAAAGTCGGTCCGGGCCACCTTGCCCGGATGAAGCTTCAAATCAACCGCGGCCATGCGCAGCCGGTTCACCGGATCACGACCAATGGCGGCGTCGACCGGGCACTTGACGGCGCCCGACCAGGCGCCCTGTCCGATGGCCAGGTACTGGCGCTTGACCTCGCGTGCGGCAATGGCATGCACCAGCGCATCCATCACCGCCCGGCTGCGTGCCACCACCATCAGACCGCTGGTGTCCTTGTCGAGGCGGTGGACGATGCCGGCACGCGGCAAGTCGAAGGCCCGGGGGTCGTAGCCCAGCAGCCCGTTCATCAAGGTGCCTGACCAATTGCCTGGCGCCGGATGGACCACCAGACCCGCGGGCTTGTTGATCACGAGCACATGCGCATCCACAAAAACCACCTCCAGCGCCATGCTTTCAGCCTTGAAGGCCTGGCTTTGCGGGGTGGGGCGCAACTCGATCAGGCCGGCATCCGAGACCTTGACCTTGTGCGATGCCTTGACCATCGCCTGACCATTGATCAGGACACCGCCGGCTTCGATCAGCTGTTGCAAATAGTTACGTGAGAACTCGGGCACCAGCTCAACCAGGGCACGGTCCAATCGCATGCCATGCTGGGCCGCCGTAAAAACCAGCGCCCGCTGCTCGGCTTGCGACTCCAGCGGCGAGATGCCATCCAGCTCATCCAGCAGCGGGGCGCCCGATATAATCAGATTTGTTTTGTTCAAGAAAGTCTTTCGCTATGCCTCATGCCAAATTATCTGCCGTCTGCGCCTGGATG
>JALNWC010000425.1 GCA_023231075.1 Rhodoferax sp. | reverse complement strand
GTGGAAAAGGTCACTGCTGCGGTCGGCGAGGCGGACGCGGCTTCTGATATGGACGAAGGGGCTGCGGTGAGCGGGGGCGACGGCGCGGGTGCGGACCCGTTTGGCGCGGTTGCCGCAAAAGTCGAAGCCGTGGAGGTTGCAGAAGCATCGCCAAGCGCGTTGCCTGGCGAGGTCGTTGCAGCGACGACCCATGACGAAGCCAGTCCGGCGCTGCCGTCTGATGACTCCGGGGTGCGTGCGCCCTTGGGTGAAACGCCAGACCGGCCAGAGCGCAGCGCCGCGCCATCAGCGCCTTCAAGTCCGCAGTCCGACCCGTGGGCCGCGATTCTTGAGGCCGGTGCCGCGTTGTTGCAAGGCCTGGCCACGTCGCGCGCTGCGGCTGGCGGTGCTGGCCCGGCCATGCCACCGATCCAGATCGAGCGTGACCCGGTCACCGGCCAGGCCAGCGTGCGCTTGCCCTTGCCTGACCCGGCTGTATTGCAAAAGCTGGCAAAGGCTTTTGAGCCGTGGTTGAGGTAGGCGCGCACAAGTACGTATCGCGTTTCTTGTCCTTGGCACGATCCCGACAGTCGAAAATAGTCTCTTTTTTCCAGCTACAGCCACACTCAGCCATCTGATAGCAAGTGAACCCGGCGGTCTTCCAGGCACCACTGGGTCAGTAACTTCGCCAAAGAACCGTTTGGGCTGGCATGTGCCACCACGATCTTCTGGGCCAGTTGCGCCACCTGCATATTGCGCGCATCAGCCAGTTGCCGGGTCAGTCGCCTTGCCGTGGCCACATGGCTCACCACGGCCAGACGCCCCAGTCTCAAAGGCGCGACCCACTCCGGCGGCAACTTGGCGCCTTCCAGTGGTCGGGCCAACACCACGACCGCGGGACTACACGCTGTTATCAAGACTTTTAATACCGACTGTTCCAGCGGCGAGTGAAATCCGCTGACAACCACCTGCTTGGCACGGGCTTGCTGCAAAGCCCAGTCCATTGCTGCGCGAATAGCCGCACCGGGGCATTGCCGTGAGGCAAAGAATGCCGTCAGGGGTGTATTCAGCAGCCCGCTTGCACCCCGACCAGACAACAGCTGATCACCATGGCGCCACTCCCACAGAAAAAGGTCGTCAATGATAATAACGATACCTCTAAGTAATTGATTTTAAAAAGTTAATCTCAATTTAAAGCGTTGTTATCTTCAAGCCCTGATAACAAACTCCCCTGCTCGGCATCGGTTTTTGTTGGCTTGGTGTAGGCCATATTGCGCTTGGCTCGGTCAGGTAGCGGCACCAAAAGCCCCTGGTCTCGCCATGCCACCAGCATGCGGGAAGCCTTGAGCGTATCCACCTTGGCAATGGCGCAAAGCTTGGCATTCTGGATAAAACCCTCGCGGTCAATCCAGTCGCTTACCTCATCCCAAGCACTGGGGCGCTCCAGGTTGAACAAGCTGACGGTCACGGTCTCCACCGCAGCTTCAAGGCTCTGGCGATATTGGGGTGGGTAAAGCTTGGCGGCTGCCATTTCGGCAAACATCATCTTCACACCCTCTCCGGCATCAATATTGGGTGCTACGGGGAACTCGCGCAGGTTTTGGGCAATGAGCGGGTTGCGTGCCTTGCTGCTCATGCGCGCCACGTTGTCGGGAGTAATGCTGCCGGGGAAAGTGCCCGGGCTTTCAACCTCAATACGGTCGTCAAAAATTCGGATGAAGATGTCCCGATTCAACCGGTAGTCACGGTGAACGGCGGCATTGACGATGGCCTCTTTGACCACCCTCTCAGGGTACACGTGCCTGGCCTGAAAGCCGCTACCAGCCAATGTCATGCCTTCGGTAAGCGCATCCAATACCAGGCGCACCGCCTCGTCAATCTGCTCAATCAAAGGGCCACGTATCGTCTTGGGCTTCTTGCGTAAATTGGGCGTGGCACCGGGCACCGCGGCCTTGCCTTCGTAAACCATCAGGCGCATGTCAGCACGGGTGCCCAGGCTGGCCAGCAAGCTGCCAGGCTCTTCAGCAAACAGCAGCACTGCCGCACGCCGTGGCAACACCTCTTCCGCGCCATTGGCTTGCTTCACCTTGTCCGCCAGCCCAATACGCAATAACTGCTCGGCCTGATGACCCGCACGTAACCCCCGGCTGGCCACAAAGCTGCGCCACACCGGCGTGTCCAGCAGCTCAAGGGCGACGGCCACAGGTTCGGTCTCGGCACTTTTCACGCCGCGCTGGTAGGCCAGGTCGGCAATTTCCGCAGCGTTCAGTTCACGGTTGCTGGCATCGAGGCGCGTCCAGGTGCCGTTGCCCACCACGGAGTGCACCTGGTCACTTTTCTCAACCCGCAACAGCACCACATGCCCCGGCTGGCCGTTGTGCAAAGTGCAGGCCACCCGAATCCAGTGCAGTTTGGTAATGGCGGGTGTAAAACGTGTCAGCAGCCCGGTGCGGAAGTCATCAAAACCCTCGGGATTTTCTTCAATGCCAAACAGGCGACTTGGCGGCTTGTCACCCGGTTTCATGGCTTTGGCATCACCCATGCCAATCACCAGCAGGCCGCCTTCGGTATTGGCAAAGGCACACACCGCTTCATACATTCGGCCCTGTTTGCCGCTGATGCGCTTGAAGTCGAGCGTGCGGCTCTCGTGCGCGGCCAGCAGCGCGGTGATGCGGTCGGCAGATTGGGCGGGGGAGAGGTCAATCATCGTCACCCTCGGCGCTTTGGCCCATGCGGTATTTGATGTCGTAGTTGATAATGTGATCCAGTTCTTCTGGTGTAAAGCCATAGAGAAGTGGCTCCGTTTGTTTGAACAACTTTCCCCGATTTATAAGTGGACTCCGGGCGGGTTGCCAAAGGTGCAGAGTTGTCCACGGCGGCGGTGGTCGCTTGCGACGAACCGACCGACGCGGTGGGCAACTCGGGGCGCACCAGAAATTTCATTTTATGCAGCCTCGGCCAGTTTTGGCAGCAAGTTCAGGTAGACCTGCTCGGGCGTGATCCGCTCAAGATTGGAGTGGGGCCTTTGGGTGTTGTACCAGGCAAAATAGTCGGCAATGTCGGCCCGTGCCGAACTGACACTGTCGTACGCTTTGAGGTACACCCGCTCGTATTTCACGCTGCGCCAGATCCGCTCAACAAACACGTTGTCGCGCCAGGAGCCGCGCCCGTCCATGGACAGCTTGCAGCCTTTGGCCAATACAACCTCTGTGAACTCGTCAGC
>JALNWC010000424.1 GCA_023231075.1 Rhodoferax sp. | reverse complement strand
TGCAGAGATAAATTAACAACCGGAGTCTTGGCAAAAGACCCAGAGGAACCCAATGTTTGATCGCGCGCAACTGGAGGCTTTTTCTGCCGTTGTCCAGCACGGCAGCTTTGAGCACGGTGCTGAATGTGACGCGTGGCGCGATTTCACAACGCGTCAAGGCACTTGAAGAGGCGCTGGCAACCATGTTGGTGGTCAGGGAAAAACCCGTCGTTGCCACCCGCAAAGGAGAAATCTTGTTGCGCCACGTCAGGGCGCTCAAAACCCTGGAAGACGACACCATCAGCGCCATCTTGCCCAAGCTGCAAGAGCGCGCGCCGGTGCCCATTGCCATGGCAGTCAATGCCGACTCTCTGTCAACTTGGTTTGGGCCATTGGTCGCGCAACTGCTGGGCCAGTTCAAAATCGCGCTGGAAATCATCAGCGACGACCAAGACCACACCTTTGCCCGGCTGACCAAGGGCGAGGTGATGGGCTGTGTTTCCAGCGAACCCAATGCTATTGCAGGCTTTGAAGCCACACCACTGGGGGCCATGCATTACCTGTGTGTGGCCACCCCTGAATTCAGGCAAAAGTATTTCCCAAACGGCATGTCTATCACCACAGCGGTTACTGCACCAGCCATCTTGTTTGACCGCAAAGATGCGCTGCATGACCAGTACCTGGAACAACTCTTTGGGGTCAAGGTCGCCCAGTACACGCGCCATTATTTGCCCTCACCCACGGCTTTGCTGGATGGCATTTGCGCCGGATTGGGCTACGCCATGGCACCTGGCCTACGGATTGCACCGCTGCTGGAAACAGGGCAATTGGTCGAACTCACTCCCAGTTGCAAGGTGAGCGTGCCTTTGTACTGGCACCACTGGCAGATGGAGCTGCCCTTGGCGCAGGCCATGACGCAAACCATCACGGCACACGCACGCAAGATGCTGGATCAACCGGCCTGAGCCGAGCAACAGCGGCATACCACCCAACCACCAGAAGTGATGCCAGCACCCCGGCCACCAGCGACAACAAATCGGCATCCAGCGTGGTAAGCCCGGCCCAACCAAGCAGGTAACCGATCAAGGATGCAGAAAAGCCAGCCAGCATGGCCAACCAGGCACCTTGAGCGGGGATTTGCCAGCGCCTCAATAGCGCCACAAACACCACGCCAATAGCCCCCAGGTACACAATGTTCAAAGCCACCATGGTGTCAATGATGGCCTGCCCCCGTGAGGCAATCAGCCCGCCCAGCAGCACCATCGCCAGATGCACCGCGACGGGGCGGCGCGCTGAACCGATGGCACTCAACGTGGCTGAACTCATGGCCCTAACGATGGCAGCCGCCGAGCCCAAAGCCGCCGTCAGCAGCCCAGCCAGCACCACCCACCCATACCCTGCGGCCAATCGTTGAGCCACCCCCGCCATGATGAAAGGCATGATCTGGTTGCCACTGGCAGGCTGCGCTGCTGATGGCCCATTTTGATACGCCACCACCACCGCAGCGGGCAAAAATCCAAACAAGAACAAAAAACCTGCGGCCATCAAACAACCCAGCGCGGCTGCACGCGGGCTTTTGGCTAGCATGACAAATTGCTGGTAGTCCGCCCCCGTGACCACCAGCGGCGCAATGGCCAGGATGATCACCCACAGGCGCACCCAAGGTATGCGCGGCAAATCAGCCGCAAAAGACGGCACCGCTTCAAGAAGCACCGGCACACCATGGACAGAAAACAAGGCGTACAGCAGCAGCAGGCTGCTGGCAGCAAGACACATGGCAAACACCTTGGCGGCCAGCGCCAGGTGCATTCTGGATGCTGCAAAAATCAGCACCAGCATCAAGGCATAGGCAGGCAATGTCGGCAAGCCCATCAGCTTGACCACCGCCACCCCACCATGGATTTGCGCCGCCAACACGCCACTCATCCAGACCACCGAGAGCAAGGCCACCAGCGTGCTGACTTTTACACCATAGGCTGCACCAAGCACCTGCCAAATTTGCAAGCCACTGCGCCAAAGCTGTGGAGCGGCAAACGCCAGCACCGCAATGCCCAGCGCCGTGACCATGGCATAAATGCTGCCCGCCATTCCCCATTGCAGGGCGACTTCGCCACTGCCAAACAAAAAGCCAATGCCGTAGCTGGCTGAAACCAGCAGGGTTGCTACCTGCAAGGCAGAAAGACCAGTGGATAAACGTGCGTTCATAGGATCGTGATTCATGGTCAGTCAGGCGCAAACAACCGCTTGTTGGCCAAACAGGTAGCTGGTGCAAATGCAAGCGTGTTGCTGAAACACGGTCAGCTTCAACAAGGCCTGATGGGCTGCGGGCAGGTGGTAGTAAGGCACCGTGGGCAGCAGGTGATGGGTCAGGTGGTAGCCGTTGTTTTTGGGGTGAACCATGTAGCGCAGAACACCGCGTGCCGTGATGTCGCGTGAGAACTGAAAAATGCCACCGGGCGTTCTGCCGAAATGGTCACACATTTCACGAAACAGGGTGATGAGAAAGAAGACAGTCGCTCTGGCCGCCAACCACAGCGCAACAAAAACGCCAGTGGTTTGCAGTCCTGCGATGAAGCCAATGCAGACCAAAAGCCCAATCCACCACAGCGCTATGTACAGCAATTTCTGCACACTCAATGGTTTGGCAAAGTCCCCCACCAGCGTGCTGACCCACAGGCGTGGACTGAGCAGATTGGCGTGGAAGGTTTCGCGCCAGCAGTTTCTGTTTGCCCCGGCGGTTGGCATGTAGTCCGGGTCATGCTGCGGATGCCCCAAGTGCATGTGGTGCGCCAGGTGTGTCTTTCGGTAATGCTCAAAGTCGGTAAATAACAAGGGGGCCACCAGGATGCGTGCAATGAGGTCGTTCACCTGCGCCCGCCGACTGATATTGCGGTGACCGCAGTCGTGCAACACATTGCCCAGCGCACGCTGCCTGTTGCCCACCATAAGCAAAGAAGCAGGCACCGCCCACCACCCCCACTGCATGACCACCCATAACGCGACAAATAGGCATGCCCAGTCAAACGCGATGTGGAGCACCGAACGAAACACGGAGGTTTGAAACAGGGTTGCCTTGTCTCGGCCTATGTAATCCAGGCCTTGCCTTATTTGCTGCAAATCTTTGGAGACGAGTTGCTCGAAATTGGGCAATGCGGCTGGTGTATTGGAGGTTTGTGGAAAAGTAGATGTCGCATGACTCATGAAGGCACTCACGTAGAAGCTGCGACTGCAGCGGGG
>JALNWC010000423.1 GCA_023231075.1 Rhodoferax sp. | reverse complement strand
GCCGAGCGTGATCATGGCAAACGGCGTGGCGGCTTTTTTGGTCGTGACCCAACCCAGCACCCCGGCCAGCGCCATGCCGGCAAACCCACCAACCAAGGCAATCAGACTCACCGGCAATGCCAGACCGCCGCTGACCTGGTTCAGGGTGTGCATGGCCAGATAAGCGCCCATGCCCGAATACACCGCGTGGCCAAAACTGAGCATGCCGCCCTGCCCCAGCAACAGGTTGTAGCTCAGGCAGACGATGATGGCGATGCCCATCTGGCTCAGCAGCGAATGGCTCAGACTGCTGGTGAACACCAGTGGCGCCAGCGCCAGCATGAGCGCGTACAGACTCCAAACCACCGTGCGCCCCATCAATCGCCCCGCGCGCCCAGCAAGCCGCGCGGCCGGAAGATCAGCACCAGCACCATCAACAGATACGGCAATACCGGCGCCACCGACACGTCCAGGCCCACGGCAAAGGTTTGTGCCAGGCCGATCAACAGTGACGCCAGAAAGGCCCCACCCAGCGAGCCGATACCGCCCACCACCACCACGACAAAAACAATGCCCCCCAGCGCTGCGGCCATGCCCGGTTCGGTGACAAAGGCATTGCCGCCCAGCACGCCCGCCAGGCCGGCCAGCGCGCAGCCGCCACCAAACACCCACATGAACACGCGCGGTACGTTATGCCCCAGCGCCTCGACCATGCCGGGGTGCGTCAAAGCCGCCTGGATCACCAGCCCGATGCGGCTGCGCGTCAGCAACAACCACAGGGCCGCCAGCATCAGCAAGGCCATGCCCATCATGAAAGCGCGGTACAGAGGAAATTGAATATCAAACAGCGTCAGCAGCGGGCCGTCCAGCGCCTCCGGCACACGGTAATCGACCGAACTGCGGCCCCACACCAGTTGCACCCCTTCCAGAATGAGGTAACTCATGCCGAAGGTGATCAGCAGTTCGGCCACATGGCCGAACCGGTGCACCCGGCGCAGCAAAAACCGCTCGAACAGCGCGCCCAAGCCGCCCACCAGCAAGGGCGCCAGCACCAGGGCCGGCCAGAAGCCCAGCCATTCGGTCACGCTGTAGCCAAAGTAGGCGCCCAGCATGTAAAACGAGGCATGGGCAAAGTTGAGCACCCCCATCATGCTGAAAATCAGCGTCAGCCCGGCGCTCAGCATGAACAGCAGCAGCCCGTAACTGAGGCCGTTGAGCAAAGAGACGGTGAAAAATGCCATGCAGGATTGAAAGGGGCGTCATGGCAAATTTGCCGACAGCCATCGGCCCGAGGGCGGGCCTCCTACAGGATACAGCCCCTGTAGGAGCGGCGCCCTCGCCGCGATGGCTTGTTGTTCATGGATGACCGCACTCGGGTATCGCAATGACGGCCCCGTCCGGTCAGCGCAAATCGGGCAACTGGTAGTCTTTCAGCAACTCGCGCAGCTTGCTCTTTTGCATCTTGCCGGTGGCACCCATCGGCATCGTGTCGAGAAACACCACGTCGTCCGGTATTTGCCATTTGGCGGCTTTGCCCTCATAGAACTTGAGCAGGTCTTCGCGCGACACCTCGGCGCCGGGCTTTTTCACCACCGCCACGATCGGGCGCTCGTCCCATTTGGGGTGCGCCATGCCAATGCAGGCCGCCATCGCGATGGCCGGGTGCGCCACCGCGATGTTTTCGATGTCGATCGAGCTGATCCACTCGCCGCCTGACTTGATCACGTCCTTGCTGCGGTCGGTGATCTGCATGTAGCCATCGGCATCGATGGTGGCCACGTCGCCGGTGGGAAACCAGCCATTCACGAGCGGCATCACCGCGTGCGTGTCGCCCACGCCCTGGAAGTATTCGCGCAGCACCCACGGGCCTTTCACCAGCAGGTCGCCGTAGGTTTTGCCGTCCCACGGCAGCTCTTTGCCTTCGGCGTTGACGATCTTCATGTCGATACCAAAAATGGCGCGGCCCTGTTTCAGGCGCACTTTCATTTTGCCTTCTTCCGACATCGCGAGGTGCTTGCTCTTGAGCGTGCACACCGTGCCCAGCGGGCTCATTTCGGTCATGCCCCAGGCGTGCAGCACTTCCACGCCGTAGTGGTCGTTGAAGGCGGTGATCATGGCCGGCGGGCAGGCCGAGCCGCCGATCACCGTGCGCTTCAAACTGGAAAAGCGCAGGCCGTTGGGCTCCATGTGGCCCAGCAGCATCTGCCAGATGGTCGGCACGCCGGCCGCGTAGCTCACCTGCTCGAGTTCGATCAGGTCGTAGATCGACTTGCCGTCCATGCCGGGGCCGGGAAACACCAGCTTGGCCCCGGTGAGCGCCGCCGAATACGGAATGCCCCAGGCGTTGACGTGAAACATCGGCACCACCGGCAAAATCGAATCGCGCGCCGAGATGCCCATCACATCGGGCAAGGCCGCGGCGTAGGCGTGCAGCACGGTGGAGCGGTGGCTGTACAGCGCGGCCTTGGGGTTGCCCGTGGTGCCGCTGGTGTAGCACATGCTTGATGCCGTGTTTTCATCGAACTCGGGCCAGCGGTAGTTGCCCGTCTGCGCGGCCAGCAGGACCTCATAACTCAGCAGATTGGGAATGCCTGAATCGGGCGGCAGCTTGTCGGCATCGCACAGCGCCACCCAGTGCCTGACGCTGGGGCATTTGCCGTGAATGGCTTTGACGATGGGCAAAAACGTCATGTCGAAGCACACCACCTGGTCTTGCGCATGGCTCATGACCCAGGCAATCTGCTCCGGGTGCATGCGCGGATTGATGGTGTGCAGCACGCGTCCGGAGCCGCTCACGCCAAAGTACATCTCCAGGTGCCGGTAGCCGTTCCAGGCAATCGAGGCCACGCGCTCGCCCGGCTGCACGCCCAACGCGTCGAGCGCCTCGGCCAGTTGGCGCGCGCGCTGCGCGGCCTCCTTGTAGGTGTAGCGGTGCAGGTCGCCTTCGACCCGGCGCGAAACAATTTCACCTTCGCCGTGATGGCGCGCGGCAAATTCGATCAGCGATGAAATGGACAGTGGTTGACTTTGCATCAGTCCGAGCATGGGGGAGTTTCCTCTTTTGGATTTTTTGAAAATGGCATCATACTGCCAAACAAGCCCTGATCAAGACTTGGCAAACAAGGCAAAAAATTCCCGGTCGGCCTTGAGCAGATGGCCCGCCACCAGCTCGGACACCAGAAATTTGGTCAATTCGCCCTCGGCACCGGTTTTTTCGGGCGCGTCATGCATCTGCTGGTGCAGTGCCCTGGCGCGG
>JALNWC010000422.1 GCA_023231075.1 Rhodoferax sp. | reverse complement strand
CTTGCCGACGACCCCATCACGCAAGCGGTGCTTTTCGGCCAGGGTGGCGGCAAATGGAGCCATGTGGGCATCGCCGTGCAGTTGATACCGGATGGCCAAATCTACATTGAAAGTGCCATGCCAGGCGTTGGCACCAAGCTCGAAAAACCGGAGGTATTTTTCAATGCCGAGCAGGCTTCAGCGGGTGAAGTATTGCTGATACCCGAGGACAAGGTCGATGCCGTTCAAGGCGCTGCCAAATCGTTTTTGGGGCGGCCCTTTGACGACCAGTTAGCGCTGGATGATGACGGCAAAAAACTCTATTGCACAGAGCTAGTGGCTATGACACTGCGAAGCGCTGGGGTGATTAAAGATTTGCCAATGCGATCCGTTCCCTTTTTGAGTCAAAAAGTCATTGCCCCTGACGATCTGGTTGCCGCAGTCCGCGCAACAGTGCTTTAGGAGCGAGGTTCGTGCGTAATCTGACCAATGAAGCCGCTCCATCCGGCGCAAAAACGCCACCAGTTCCGACCTGAATATAGCCACCTTATGTGGCTACAAACTGTTGGGGCGAGCACCGGCTAGGCAGCGATAGCCGACCAACACGAAGGGCTGTTTACGGGAAGTCCAGTTCAGTGGGGTGCCATCAACTCATACGTTTGCTTCACTTTGATTTGCGAATGAGTTGATGAACACGAACCGCTCCAAAACGCGCGAATCCTGCGCATGGTTCGGTGTTGTAAAGAAAACGACCGTTTCATTGACGTAAATTTCGAGCTGAATTTGGCTTTTGTCGGTCAGCAATAGGCTGATCACTCGCCAGAGTGTCGACATTCCTTCGAGTTAAAGACAATTTATCAATAAATATTGATCGGCTATTTATGGTGTACAGCCTCTGATCTCCGTGGGCCGAGTTGGTGAAGTCAAATCGAGTTCTAAGCTTATTTTGTCTGCTCGCTCCCACTTACCATTTATTCGCAACGTCCTGCTGCTCGTGCCCCCGGTGGTAACCCATTTCCCATTCTGCATAGCGAAGTTTAGATTGAAGGTGGACGCCATTGCATTCGACGTGTCGGGCGCAATAGATTTGACTTTAATCTCATCCTCTGTTTCAGCGTTCTCTACGAACGCGACATTTTGAATACTCATGATGGCACTGAATGGACTCACCAACGAGTCAGTCCTCTTGACGTCATAGGAAATTTTCGCTGGAGAATTCACTTGCTTGCCCCACTTTTTTGTTCTTTCGTTGAATGCCACTCTATCAGCCTCAAACTGCTTGTTCCAGGCAACACAGTGGTTTACGATTAATTCAAAATCTCTCAACGGATCGGTTTGTGCTGCCTCCATTTTCTTGTTTTTCTGCGCAACTACACTCGGAGTGAATGCCATAACAGTTAACAATGTTGCATACATAATAAATTTTGATTTCAATGCTAAATCTCCCTAGTTGAACTTTTCTCTCCACCGGGTCGGCGTGTCTGACCTATCATAAACGCTTCATTGGGCACAACACCTGTTGGTGCGTTGTATTGAGTCATAAAAATCAATTTTGCAGTGGGAAAATTTTACGTAGGTAGCACGGTAAGTGGCGATATCAATCGCAAGTGAAGCTGCCAGCAATTGTTAAGAACTGTGACCACTCCACGCGACCATGCATTCCCACACCGAAATTCCCTCTTTTTTTGACCGGTCTGATACACCGAAACCTGAGCGCATACTGAATGCGCCGGACTTATCGGTTCGAACAGACCAACCTGACCGCGATGGACTTTTCCCGGTCTGCGGATCTGACAATCTACTTCTCGGGCGCGATTCAGTGCTAAGGCAGATTCCTATCAACGTCGACACAAAGCAGGCACTATTCTTAGATGGAATTCGACATGCCGTCGAAATCATGGATGTCGCGTACCGCCGCCTCAGAGACGCGCTTACACATATGGCGCTATATCCGCCTGCGTCTAGTGAACTGCCAAACATCTCTGCTTATGCTTTCCTTGATGCATGGAGCTTCGTCGATGCTATTGACCGCTTCCGTATGATGTATACGCAGATGCCTGGTATCAAATTCGGTGCTGCCAAAGTTGGTATTCCGCCGTTACAGGAAGTTATGCAGGAATTTCGGAAATTAAGAAACGTTGCCGACCATCTAGCCCAGAGGGCAGATTTTGTCCTTTCTCGAAACGGTGCGGCTCTGGGTGAATTGAACTGGCTCACTGGCATCCAGTTACAGCCAGAAGTGATTGCATGGCATTGCACAATTCGTCCCGGGACGCTTCAATCTGTCCCGTTGATGCAAACCAAGCCGATATTTAGCACCTTGGACTGGCCGACAGATTCAATACGGCTGTCTGCCGGCGGTTACGAAGGAAACCTGTCGGCGGTACGGACACACATTGCAGTTCGAATAAGACACTTGGAAGCCCAGTTGCAGAGCGTGTTTCAGCAGCCGACTCAAGCACAAGTCTCGGTCATCAACGATGTGTTTATGCGTCGCCCGGTAAAAATGGCTAACTCAGCGAGTCAATAAGGCTTGGGCTTGAATAATTGACGAACGAATATTTCGGAAATTGTCTTGTATTTACCTGCCGTTCGTGGCAACCAGCACCGCTGCGTTGAAGTCAGTGGCCGACCCTTCCCAAAACCCCACCTGACTTGACATAACGCCCTGTCGTCGTCTCAACAAAGGCTGGCGAATCGTTGCACCCCAACGTCGGCAATCCGGCGGACATTTCGTCAAGTTGGCTGGCCGCTATGGGTCTGGAACTGACCTAGGTTTCAGCAAGTGTGAGCATGCACAGGTTGCGGTTTTGAATTCGAATGACTGGCAACGCTGACACCGGAATCAATGGTTTCGTTGGATCGGAATGGCTGGCTTTTTTGGTCGGATTACGCAATTCGCCTGGCGTGACACACGCGCACAGCAAACCGCTCACTCTTCGACAAATCCGAACGAAAATTTGCGTGTCCTGTGGTGGGGTTCTCCTATTGGAAATATCACCGGCCCAAAATACCGCGAATCAAAGCTGTTTGAGTGCTCACCTGCAGTCCAGATTTCCCCTTGCTTGAGCGTAAAAATTCCGCGCAAATGGGGAAGTGCCTGTCCCTTGGTATCTAGGTCAAGCGGCCTTGAATTCGGCACTGGCTGTCCATTAATTTCAACCCCGTGATCCGTTGCCGTCACAAGATCACCAGCAACCCCCACCACTCTTTTAATCAAGGGCATGCTGCCATCAGGGCACGAGCCGTGACCGATGGATGGAT
>JALNWC010000421.1 GCA_023231075.1 Rhodoferax sp. | reverse complement strand
GAAGCAGTCATAGACCCCGGCCACGTCGATGTCCTTCGGCCCGCAGCCGGCCATGGCGTAGGCCCTGGCACTCGACTGCACGGCGCCCGTGGTGGTCAGCGAGGGCATCAGGAAGATGTGCTCATGCGTATAGCATTCGCCGCCGCCGAGGATGTAGATGGGCTTGGCAATTCCCAGCGCCCTGGCGCGCTCGGCCGAGGTGACGATGAAGGCGGCTGCGCCGTCGGAGATGAGCGAGCAGTCGAGCTTGTGGTAGGGCGTTGTCACCCAGCCCGAATTCAGCACGTCAGCGACGCTCAGCGGATCGGTCATCTGCGCCCCCGGCGTGCGGCGTGCGTGTTCGCGGTGGATCACCGCCACCTTGGCAAACTGCTCGGAGGTGGTGCCGAACTCTTTCATGTGCCGATGCGCGGTCATGGCGAAGGTGTTGGCCACGGGAATGCCGAAGGGCATTTCGTATTGCTGGTCCCGGCTTTCGGTCATCGAGCGCAAGGCCAGGTCGGGCGACAGGCCGGTGAGCAGACTGTCGCCGCCCACCACCAGCACGGTCTCGGCCAGGCCGCCGGCAATGGCGGCGGCGGCGATGTTGAACATCGTAGCCGCCGTGGCGCCGGAGACCTGCAGCGTGTTGGAAAACGTCGGCTGGATGCCCAGGTATTCGCTGAAAGCCACGCTGAAGCGGTGGAACGGCGAGGCGAAGGCAGAGCTGGAAAGCACGCCGTCGACCTCGTGTTTGCCGATGCCGGCGTCGGCCAGCGCCTTGCCTGCCGCATCGGCGGCCAGTGCGAGCGCGCTCTTGCCCGGCACGCGGCCGACCGCGGAAATGCCTGCGCCGATGATCGCGGTTTTACCGCGAAGCGTGTGCGTTGAGGATGCGGATTTGATGTTTGCCATAGTTGATGTTTGCCATAACAGGGTTCTTGGGTCGGGATGGGCTCAGGCAGCCGCAGTGCGCAGGTGCTTGCGCAGTTCTGCCTTCAGGATTTTCCCTACCGGGTTGCGCGGGATGGCGTCAAGGTACTCGATGTGCTCGGGCAACTTGTAAGCCGCCACGCCGATCTGCTTGAGGTGGCCGACGATATCCCCCAGCGTCGGCGGCTGGGCCTTGTCCTTCGGAACGACGAAGATGCAGGTCTTCTCGCCCATGATCTCGTCGGGCACAGCCACTGCCGCCACCTCCTGCACGCCGGGATGGGTGAGAACCAGGTTCTCGACCTCGGCGGCGCTGACGTTGAAGCCACCGCGAATGACGATGTCTTTCTTGCGGTCAAAAAAACCGATGTGGTGCGCGTCCCGCACGATGAAGAAGTCACCGGTGCGACAAAAGCCGTCTGGCGTGAACGTACTTTTCGCCAGGTCCGGCCGCTTGTAGTAGCCGGCAAACACATTGGGCCCGCGGTAAACCAGCTCGCCCACCTGGCCCGGCTGCGTGCATTCGGCACCGCCATCGTCGAGCAGTTTCATCTCGACACCCCGAATGCCCGAGGGCCACTCAACGCCCGGGCAACCCCACCACGGAAAGTGATCGGCCCGCTTGGCGAAATCGGGTACGTCGCGCGCGCCTGCAAACACCGCGGCGCCTTCGGTCTGTCCCCAGGCGTGCAGGATTTCGATGTTCCAGCGCCGCTTGAACTCCTCCATGCTCCAGCGCGAGGGTTGGGCCGAACCCGAGGCGATGCAACGCACGCTGGAGAAGTCGAGCTGGTCGACGTTGGGCAACTTGAGGATCATGTTGAGCACGGTCGGCACCAGCAGGGTGAAGTGCACCTGGTCGTGCATCAACTGCTTGAGAAGCAGCGGCATGTTCAGCGGGTGATGCAAGAGCGTCGTGCCGCCGATGGCCAGCGAGGCCAGCCAGGTCGCCACGCCGGTCATGTTGACCACCGGCGCGGTCGCCAGCACCCGGTCCCCTTCGTGCAGCTCGGCTGTCTGCGGGATCAGGTTCATCTGAAAGATCCAGTTGTTATGCGACATCGGGCAGCCCTTGGAAAGGGCTTCGGTGCCGGACGACCAGCACAGGCTGAAAATGTCGTTGGCGTCGACACCGATGGCGTCGAGCCTGGCCACGTCGGCCGCACCACGCGCCATCTCGGCAATGCGCTCGATCGGCAGCGCGACAAATCCGGTCTTCTCGGCGATGGCGAGTTGGTCGGCACCCTTGAAATCGCGCATTCCGAAGAAGAAGCGCGCCTCGGTGAGCTTCTTGACGTTCTGGAACTCGTTGTCGCGCCACTGAATCGGCATCGGCGAGAGCACGCCGCCGGCGCGGCTGACCGCAAGAAACATGGCCACCAGCTCCCATACGTTGGGCAGTTGCACGACGACGATTTCATCCTTGCGCAAACCCATGTCCAGCAGCCCGGTGGCGATGGCGTCGACGGCCGCGGCCAACTCCCGATAGCTCAGGCTCTGCGCGGCTGTTCCGGTCAGATCGGGCCGATCAGCCGGGTCGACCACGGCGGGCCGCTCCGGCGCCTTGGCCGCCGTCTCGTGCAGCAAATCGAGCAGGGTGCGCCGGCCCCAGTGGCCGCTTTCGGTGTAACGCTTCAAGCTCTCAGCAGGGTGCAGAATCATCGCTTGTCTCCTTTTGTTTTGGTGTGCTGGCCGGAATGAATCAAAGCTTCAATCGCTGGCGCGTGAGCTCAGCGTGCAGCGTCGAAACCATGGAAGCTGGCAAACGTCTCCACATCGGCTCGTTCGGTGATGAAGGCGTTCTCCGGGGCCGACAGATCCTCGTGTCCCAGGGCGATGCCGCAGGCGAGGATTTCATGATCGCTGATAGGCAGTTGGGCACGCGCCACCTTGTGGTACCAGGCAAACGCCGCCTGCGCACAGGTGTGCAGGCCCTGTGCGCGGGCGGCCACCAGAATGTTCTGGATGAACATGCCCAGGTCCATGAAGCTGCCGGTGTTCAGGCGGCGGTCGAGCGTGACGAGCAGGCCCACCGGCGCATCGAAGAACAGGTAGTTGCGCAGCATCTGGTGCGCGCGCGCCGCCACATCATCGCGGGCGATGCCCAGGCTGGCATACAGACCGAAGCCGCAGCGCCGCCGACGCTCCAGATAGGGCTCGACCCAGGTGGTGGGGTAGTAGGCGTACTCGGGCTGGTGGCGGTCTGGCTCGTGCGTGGCCGCCTCAATGAAGGCATCGCACAGACGCTGCCGGGACTCGCCCGCCACCGCATACACCTTCCACGGCTGCACGTTGTTGCCACTCGGGGCTCGCGCCGCCACGCCCAGAATGTGCTGCACCACCGAGGAAGGAACGG
>JALNWC010000420.1 GCA_023231075.1 Rhodoferax sp. | reverse complement strand
GGCCGCCTTGAACATGGCCTGCACCTGGTCGAGTTGGGTGACATCGGTTTTGACAACCTGCGCCGACGCCGCGCCGCTTGCCAATGCAAGTTCGGCCGTCTTTTGCGCCTGCTTGTCGTCGATGTCGCCGATGGTGATGTTGGCGCCTTCCGCGGCGAAGCCGAGCACGATGCCGCGGCCAATGTTCGAACCGCCACCCGTGACGATGACCGATTTGTTTTTTAGATCGAGATCCATATTGATGACTCCTTGCGCTTTGGGCGCTAAATTTCTAAATTTGCGTGCTTGATATTATAGCTGCCAAACGATAGTTAGGTAACGTGGCCGAATTTTCCTGTGTTTGGCCGTGGCACTAGGCAGCTACCCTGGCAATTCGCTGTGACATGGGTTGCCACCGCGCGATTCAAGAGAGGGATGAAAATCCGAAAACAGGATGGGAAGGGCTTGATCGGTGCGCAACACGGCTGATCGTGCCCCTCCCAAGGGATGGCAATTACTGTTTGTTCTTGGCGAACTCGCCGGATTCTTTCTTCACGATGTCCTGGATCACGTCGTCATACGCCGAGAACCAGTCCGTCTGGGGCACCCACTTGGCGCCATCCCACATGTCGATGCGGGTCTTGCCGCCGCCGCCATGGTCCTTGGCGGTCACCGTCACGGGGGCGATCAGGCCGGCGGCATCAAAGTTCTTCAGGCTTTCCAGGCCGCGCTTCATTTTGTCAGGCGTGATGGGCCAGCCATATTGTTTGATGGCCAGGCGAGCGCCCTCGAAAGCGCTGGCATAGATGGCCAGACCGGTGTTGTAGTAAATATCGTTGAGATGCTTGCGGTCACCGCTGCCCTTGCCTTTCTCATACAGGTCCTTGATGATCTGCTGCATCAGCGGGTGGCTCTGTCCACCCGCCACGTTGGTGCCGCGCTTGATGCCTTTTGCGTTTTCCAGGCCGATGTTGGCGAGGTCAACTTCGTTGAGCCAGTTGACGGCAATGTATTTGTCCAGCGGGATGCCGTTGCGCTTCATCTCGCGCGCTGCGACCACGTGCATGCCGGCCAGATTCCAGCTGATCACCCAATCGGGCTTGATACGGCGGATCTGGGTCCAGGCTGCGGACTGGTCATTGCCCGGCATCGGGTTGGGAAAGAGGTGTAACTCAAAACCTTCCTTGGCCGCGAGCGTCTTCAGCACGCCGATCGGCTCCTGCCCGAACGGATAGTCGGGGTAGATGAATGCGATCTTCGTGCCCTTGAGCTTGCCGTTGGCCTTGGTTTTGATGTAGTGGATATCGTTGGCCATTTGGCCCCAATAGCTTGGCCCAATGGGGAAAATCCACTTGAACACATCCCCATTGACCGCATCGCCGCGGCCGACGAAAGACTGCACCATCACATTGCCATCCGCCATGGCGCGCGGCAGAACGGCGCGGGAAACCGGCGTGGACATGAAATCGAAGGCAATGGCGCCTTCGCGTTTCATCTTTTCGTAGCACTCGATGCCGCGCTGTGGCTCGTTGCCATGGTCTTGAACCAGAATTTCGATGGGGTGGCCTTCGATGCCGCCTTTCTGGTTCAATATCTTGGCATAGTCACTCGCCGCCTGGGCAACTTGCGGCGTGACAAAGCCGTAGGACTTGCTCAGGTCATAACAAAGCGCGAATTTGATGGGCTGGGCCTGCGCCTGTGCAGACTGCAGACCGGCAAGCGCCAATCCCAGACCTGCCACGATAGAAAGTAACCTGGACCTCATGTCTGTTCTCCTAAGAATCGTACGGGTTAAAAAAGTCCGTTGGGCACGCCGTACAGTACGCCCCAAGACTGAACGTGAAACCGGCTATCGACGTAGACAGGGCTTGACCCCCGGTCAGGTCAGCCAGCGCTTGCGCCGGCGATAGTGCTTGATGTCATGGAAATTGTGGCCCTCAGCGCCTCCGAGGTAAAACTCCTGGATGTCCGGGTTTTTCTTCATGGCTTCTGCGTTGTCATGCATCACCACGCGTCCGTTTTCGATCAGGTAGCCATGCGAGACCACGTCCAGGGCGGCAATTGCGTTTTGCTCCACCAGCAGAACGGACAGACCTTCTTCCTTGTTGATGCGCCGCACAATGTCAAAAATCTCGGCCACGAGAAAGGGCGCCAGTCCGAGACTGGGCTCATCGAGCATCAACAGCTTGGGCTGCGTCATCAGGGCGCGACCGATGGCCAGCATCTGCTGCTCGCCGCCGGACAGGTAGCCGGACTGCGCGGCGCGCCGCTCGTGCAAGCGCGGGAAGTAGCTGTAAACCATGTCTTTGTTTCGCAGCATGTCCTGGCGGCTGCCGCGAACGGCGGAGGCCGCGATCAGGTTCTCGTCAGGCGTCATGTGCTCAAACACGCGCCGCCCTTCCAGCACATGAACGATACCGAGTTTGACGCGCTCCTGAGGCGCCAGCGCATCGATGTTTTGCCCCATGAAGCGTACCTCACCGCGGCTTACCAGGCCCCGCTCGGGGCGTAGCAAACCGCTGATGGACTTCAGCGTGGTGCTTTTGCCGGCGCCGTTGGCCCCCAGCAGCGCCACCATGCCGCCCTGGGGCACATCAATCGACACGCCCTTGATGGCGAGCGACACGTGGTCGTAGATGACCTCGACGTTGTTCAGCGACAGCACCGGTGCCGGGCTCGCTGCGGGCTTGTGCATCAGGGTCGGGGTGGAAGTCAAGTTGTCAGTCGCGTGCATGATGTCATCTTTACTTTCGGGCGTAGCCGAATGGCCAGACCAGCAGATAGTTGCGCAGGTTCGTGTACATCTTGCCCAGCCCCATCGGCTCAAGCAGCAGGAACACAATGATCAAGGCACCATAAACCGCATGCGGGATGTGGGCCAGCGTTTCAACGCTGAGCGAGGCACCTGCGAGCTGCGCCAGCCAGCCGATCAGGCTGTTCATCAGGCCGGGCATCAACAGAATGAAGGCGGCCCCGAAATAGCTGCCGATGATGCTGCTCAAGCCACCGACAATCACCATGGCCAGCAACTCGATGGAGACATTGACGGCAAACTGCTCCGGTGTGGCCGCCCGGTAGAAGGTGAAAACCAGGATGGCGCCGCTGACGCCGCCAATGAAGGACGAGGTCGCGAAGGCCACCAGCTTGTAATACAGGCTGTGCACGCCGATGACTGCCGCGGCGAAGTCTTTTTCACGCACGGCGACGAGCGCGCGGCCAAGCGCGCTGCGGCGCAAATTGAGCATGAAGACGGTCACGAGCAGGCACCAGCCCAGCGCCACGTAGTAGAGGCCGGTTTCC
>JALNWC010000419.1 GCA_023231075.1 Rhodoferax sp. | reverse complement strand
TGGGTCATCGTGTGGTGCGTGGCCGGCGTGGTCGCGCTGGTGGCCGGCATGATCTGGGGCAGCAAGCTGGGGGTGCAGTTTTCCTTGACCACGGTGGCCTTGCGCGCTTTGCCGGTGGTGATTCTGGGCGGCCTGACCTCGGTGCCAGGGGCCATTGTGGGCGGCCTGATCATCGGTGTCGGTGAAAAATTGTCCGAAGTGTTTCTGGGCCCTTATGTGGGCGGCGGCATCGAGATCTGGTTTGCCTACGTGCTGGCGCTGGGGTTCCTGCTGTTCCGTCCGCAAGGCCTGTTCGGCGAAAAAATCATTGACCGAGTTTGAATACCTTGCGGGACAGACCAAGATTTGCGCAGCAAATTTGCTCTGTCCTCAACTGATTGTCGGATGTTGGATGTTTACCTTGCGGGACAGACCAAGATTTGCGCAGCAAATTTGCTCTGTCCTCAACTGATTGTCGGATGTTGGATGTTTACCTTGCGGGACAGATATTTAGCTCTGTCCCCAACTGATTAGATGAATTTGAGGAAGCAGAATGTTCTACAGAGAAAACGGCCAATTCAAAACCACTTACCGGGCTGATCAGCAGATTTTTCCCATCACCCAGGACCGGGTGGCGGTGCTGCTCATCATTGCCGCAGCCTTTCTGGTGGTGCCCATGGTCACCAGCGAGTACATGTTCCGGGCCATCCTGATTCCGTTTGTGATCATGTCCGTGGCGGCTTTGGGGGTGAATATTCTGGTGGGTTATTGCGGCCAGATTTCGCTGGGCTCAGCGGCTTTCATGGCCGTGGGTGCTTATGCGGCGTTCAACTTCTTTGTGCGGGTTGACGGCTTGCCGGTGTTGCTGGCGCTGGTGCTGGGCGGGATTTGTGCGTCTGCGTTTGGCATCCTGTTTGGCTTGCCGAGTTTGCGTGTCAAGGGCTTGTACCTGGCGGTGGCGACCCTGGCGGCGCAGTTTTTCAGCGACTGGATGTTTTTGCGTATCAAGTGGTTCACCCATGACGCCCCTTCCGGCTCGGTTTCGGTGTCTGGCCTGCAGCTGCTGGGTTTCCCGATTGAAAGCCCGGTTTCCAAATATCTGTTCTGCCTCGGCATCCTGGTGGTGCTGGCCTTGCTGGCCAAGAACCTGGTGCGCAGTGCCATCGGGCGCGAGTGGATGGCGATCCGCGACATGGACGTGGCCGCCGCCGTGATCGGCATCCGCCCGATGTACGCCAAGCTGACCGCCTTTGCGGTGAGCTCGTTCATCATTGGCGTGGCCGGTGGCCTGTGGGGCTTTGTCTATCTGGGTTCCTGGGAGCCGGCGGCGTTTTCGGTGGACTTGTCGTTCAAGCTGCTGTTCATGGTGATCATTGGCGGCATGGGCTCCATCATGGGCAGCTTTTTTGGCGCCGGATTCATCGTGGTGCTGCCGATTTTTCTGAACCAGTTTCTGCCCTTTGTCGGGGACCTGGTCGGCATCCAGATTTCTACCGCAGGCATTTCCCATGCCGAACTGATCATCTTTGGCGCGCTGATCGTCTGGTTCCTGATCGTGGAGCCGCACGGGCTGGCCAAACTGTGGTCGATCGGCAAGCAGAAACTGCGACTGTGGCCGTTCCCGCACTGATTCACCCGTTGATTCGTTTTTCGTTAACCCAGGCACTGCGGTGCATAACTTTAGGAGACTTGCATGAAAATCAAACACATTGCGTTAGCGGCTCTCATGGCTTCGGTGGGCGCCTCGGCGTTGGCACAAGCCAAAGACCAGTTCTTTCCGGTGCTGTCGTACCGCACCGGTGCCTATGCACCCAACGGTGTGCCTTTGGCTAACGGTTTTGTGGATTACCTCAAGCTGACCAACGCCCGCGGCGGCATCAATGGCGTCAAAATTTTGTTTGAAGAATGCGAGACGGCCTATGACACAGCGCGTAGTGTGGAATGTTATGAGCGCCTCAAAGGCAAGCATGGTGGTGCCACCATGGTCCAGTCGCTGTCCACTGGGGCGACCTTTGCGCTGACTGAAAAAGTTCCGGCTGACAAAATACCCTTGATCACTGCGGGTTATGGCCGCAGTGAGAGCCAGGATGGCCTGGTCTTCAAATGGAATTTCCCGATTCCCGGTACCTACTGGGTGGGGGCTGACGTGCTGGTGCAAACCATTGCCAAAAAAGAAGGCGGCCTGGACAAGCTCAAGGGCAAGAAAGTGACCCTGGTTTACCACGACTCACCGTACGGCAAGGAACCCATTCCGCTGTTGCAGGAACGCGCAGCCATGCATGGGTTCAGCCTGCAATTGCTGCCTGTGACCGCCCCTGGCGTGGACCAGAAAGCGACCTGGCTGCAAGTGCGTCAAGCCAAACCTGACTATGTGCTGCTGTGGGGTTACGGTGTGATGAACTCCACCGCGCTCAAAGAAGCGCAAGCCACCGGCTATCCGCGTGAAAAGATGTATGGCGGGTGGTGGTCGGGCGCCGAGCCGGACGTGAAGGACGTGGGCGATGGGGCCAAGGGCTACAACGCGGTCACCATGCAGCATGGTGCCGAGCCCAACTCCGCCGTTGTCAAGGAGATTCTGGAAAAGGTACACGGCAAAGGCCAGGGCAGCGGACCGAAAGATGAAGTGGGACAAGTGATGTACATGCGTGGTGCCGTGAGCGCCATGATTGCCGTGGAAGGTGTGCGCCGTGCGCAAGAGCGTTATGGCAAGGGCAAGTGGGTGTCGGGTGAACAGGCGCGTTGGGGTTATGAAAACCTGACGCTGGACCAGAAGAAGCTCGACGCCCTGGGCTTTGCCGGCGTCATGCGCCCGATCGCCACCACCTGTGCCGACCACATGGGTTCCAACTGGGCTCGCGTGCACACCTGGGACGGCAAAAAATGGAACTTCTCGTCGGACTGGATGCAGGCTGATGAGCAAATCCTGAAGCCGCTGGTCAAAGCCACGGCCGCCAAGTACGCAGCCGACAAGAAGCTGACGCCGCGCACCCCGGCGGACTGCCAGTCCTGACATTTCGTCATAGCTGTCATGCCGGATCAGGTCCGGCATGACAGTCCAACAGGCAGCCTTGCGTGCAGTGCTGCTTATTGATGAAGGCAAGGAAATATGGAACCCAAAAACATCGTTCTCAACGTCAACGGCATCGAAGTCATCTACAACCACGTCATTCTGGTGCTCAAGGGCGTGTCCCTGAACGTGCCCGAAGGCCGAATAGTGGCCATCCTGGGCGGCAACGGCGCCGGCAAAACCACCACCCTGCGCGCGGTGTCCAACCTGCTGCGCGGCGAGCGCGGCGAGGT
>JALNWC010000418.1 GCA_023231075.1 Rhodoferax sp. | reverse complement strand
CGGGTGCTGGTAGCCAGCAGCGTCGACGAGGAAACCCTGACGCCCGAGGACGTGCTGCGCATTCTGGACGAAAGCTCGCAATTGCGCGCGCACTCGCTGGCGCTCGAAGAAAAATCGGCCTCGCTGGAGCGCGCCACCCGCGAGTTGCGCGCGGCCAACGAGCAGCTCAAGAGCCTGGACCGGCTCAAGGACGACTTCATGTCGTCGGTGACGCATGAGTTGCGCACGCCGCTCACGTCCATTCGGTCGCTGGCCGAACTGATGCGCGACGACCCCGCCATGGACGAGGCCCGGCGCGGCCAGTTCATCGCCATCATCGTCAGCGAGACCGAGCGTTTGTCGCGGCTGGTGAGCCAGGTGCTGGACATGGCCAAAATCGAGTCGGGTCATGCCGAGTGGCACAACGCCGAGGTCGATATGGGCGTGCTGGTGCAACAGGCGGTGGTGACCACCGCCGAATTGTTTCGCGAACGCCGGACCCAGGTGACCGTCAGCCTGCCAGACGCGCCGCTGGTGTTGCTGGCCGACCCCGACCGCCTGACCCAGGTGCTGCTGAATTTGCTCTCGAATGCCGCCAAGTTTGTGCCGGTGCCCGGCGGTCGGGTTGATGTAAGCCTGAGGCGCGACGATACCGGTGTGACGCTGGTGGTACGGGACAACGGCCCCGGCGTGAGCCCGGAGCAGCAGGCGCTGATTTTTGAGAGGTTCCGCCAGGGCGGCGACGCCGCCAATCGGCCGCAGGGCACCGGCCTGGGCTTGCCGATCAGCCGCCAGATTGTTGAGCATTTTGGTGGCAGACTGTGGCTGGAGTCACAAGCCGGGCAGGGCGCCGCGTTTTGCTTTCGCCTGCCCTTCAAAACATAAAAGAGGAGACCGGGATGAGTCCAAAAATACTGGTGGCCGACGACGAGCCCAATATCGTGATTTCGCTGGAGTACCTGCTCAAGCGCGAAGGCTATACCGTGGTGATCGCGCGCGACGGCCAGGAGGCGGTGGACGCCATCATCCGGGAACAGCCCGACCTGGTGCTGCTCGATGTGATGATGCCCAAAAAGACCGGTTTCGAGGTGTGCCAGGAAGTGCGCAGCCATGAGGCGGTGCAGGCCACCAAAATCCTGATGCTGACCGCCAAGGGCCGCGACACCGACGTGGCCAAGGGCCTGGCGCTGGGCGCCGATGCCTACATGACCAAGCCTTTTGCCACCCGTGAACTGGTGCAGAAGGTGGCCGAGATGCTGGGCCGCGCAGCGTGAACCGGTTCAGGAGCGATCGCCGCCTGCTGCTGGCGATGGCCGTGATCGGCCTGGCCACCGTGGTCTGGCTGTTGCTCACGATCGGCTTGATTGCTTCCACGCTGGAGCCCGAACAGCGTGCTTTGCTGGCGCAGCAACTGGCGCCCCGTTTGGTCCTGATCGGCCTGACCTGGGTCTTGGGCCTGGTGGTGATTGGCGCGACGCTGCGCTGGTTGTTCAGGCGTTATGCCAGCGCGCCGGGGCGCTTGCTGGAACAAACCCAGGTGCTGCTGGCGGCGCCGCAGGCGGCGCCCATGAACCACCAGGGCACCACCGAAACCCAGGCGCTGGCCGAGGTGATTTTTCAGCTGGCGACCCAGCGCGACACCTTGCGCGCCGACGTGGCCACGCAAATTGCCCAGGCCAGCCTGAGCGTGCAGCAGGAAAAAAACCGCCTGGCCGCGCTGATGTCCGAGTTGACCCAGAGCGTGGTGGTGTGCAATCTGGATGGCCGCATCATCTTGTACAACAACCGCGCCCGCCTGCAATTCAAGGCGCTGTCAATCGCGCCCACGCTGGCGGGTGGCGCCGAGTTGGTGGGTATCGGGCGCTCCATTTACGCGGTGTTTGACCGGCAACTGGTGGCGCACGCGCTGGAGAGCATTCGGCAGCGCATCAGCCGCGGGGTCGGCAGCCCGTCGGCCCAGTTTGTCACCACCACGCAAGCGGGCCAATTGCTCAAGGTGCAAATGACGCCGGTGCGCAATGTCGATGCGTCGGGCGACGCGCCCGAGATCAGCGGCTTTGTGCTGATGCTCGACAACGTGACCCGGGCATTTGAAGAAGAGCATGTGCGCGACCAGTTGCTGCACGGCCTGACCGAGGGCAGCCGCTCCTCGCTGGCCAACATCCAGGCGGCGGTCGAGATGCTGGCCTACCCCGACCTGGAGGCGCCCATGCACGAGCGCTTTCTGGCCGTGCTGCGCGAGGAAGTGACCAGCATGAGCACGCGCATCAACACCATGACGCAGCAGGCCACGCAGGGCCTCAATGCGCGCTGGCCGATGGAAGAAATGCTGGGTGCCGACGTGTTGCTGGCCTGCCAGCGCCGCATCGAGGCGCGCAACCAGCGCCCGGTGACGCTGGAAAACCGGGATGCCAGTGTCTGGCTGAAGGTGGACAGCTTCAGCCTGACGCAGGCGCTGGACTATCTGGCGCTGCGCCTGGTGGACGAGTTCGACACCAAGTTTTTCCGTCTGCGCCTGCAGGCCAACGGCAACCGGGCCCAGCTCGACCTGATCTGGACCGGCCAGGCCATGAGCACCGAGACCGTGATGAGCTGGGAAATGGACAGCATGCGCTTTGGCGCCGAGAGCACGCCGCTCACGGTGCGCGATGTGGTGGAGCGCCACGGCGGCGAGATGTGGTTTGAGCGCGAACGCGTGCGCCACGAGGCATTTTTCAGGTTCTTGTTGCCGCTGGCCAGCGTGCAGGAGCAACTCGAAGCGACCCAGATTCTGCACAACGACAGCCGTCCCGAGTTTTACGATTTCGATTTGTTCCAGAGCACCGACCAGAGCAGCGCGCTGGAGGATCGTCTGCTTACCGAGCTCTCGTTTACCGTCTTCGACACCGAGACCACCGGGCTGAATCCAACCGAGGGCGACCAGATCATCCAGATCGGCGCGGCGCGCATTGTCAATGGCAAGCTGTTGCGCCAGGAAAGCTTTGAGCAGCTGGTCAACCCCGGGCGCCTGATTCCGGCGGCCACGGTGTCGATCCATGGCATCACGCAGGACATGGTCAGTGGCAAGCCGCCCATCACCGAGGTGTTGCCGGCCTTTTACAGCTTTGCCCAGGACACCGTGCTGGTGGCGCACAACGCCGCTTTCGACATGAAGTTTCTGCAATTGCAGGAGCGCCACACCGGCCTGGTGTTCAACCACCCGGTGCTCGACACCCTGCTGCTGTCGGCGGTGGTGCACCCGAACCAGGAGTCGCACCGGCTGGAAGCCATTGCCGAGCGCTTCAACATCACCGTGCTGGGCCG
>JALNWC010000417.1 GCA_023231075.1 Rhodoferax sp. | reverse complement strand
GGCCCAGCGATTGGGGCGCCAGGCCAAGTCGATGAAAGCTGTTGAGCACTTCCTGGGTGCCGGTAAAAGTCACCCAGCGAAAACCCTGCAGGGCCAGCAGGCGGGTCAGTTGGACGATCAGCGTGCGCGCCGTGCCCAGCCCTGAAGCTGCCAGGTTGCCCACCTCCACGATCTGATGGCGTTCCACCTGAATGCCACAGTGCGCAAGGATGGCCTGCTCGATCGGGACATCCAGGTAGCGCTCCAGAAACAACACGCCACTGTCGGCCCGGCGGCAACCGGCCGCACCGTACAAGCTGCCGTCGTCCGACTGCAAGCCGAACAGCCGCGGCATGAAGTGCGACACCCGCGCCCGGTGCGCCTGGCTGAAACGGCGCCGGATGAAGTCCTCGGCGGCCTGTTGGCCCGCTTCGTCGTTCAATGGCACCAGTTCAAGGCGCCGCCGTGCCTGAGGCTCGGCCCGCCGCATCGCCAGACCCTGACCGGGTCGGGACCATTTTGAAAAATCATGCGTGAATGTCATGGCGCCGATCTTGGCAGGCCAGCATTAGCGGACGATTAAGTGCGCGAAATAGTTTGAAAACCCGGCACGCCCGTCACTGGCCGAGGAAGGCCGAGAAAAAGCCCCCCGAACCTTTGGGGTCCGCGGGGGCCGGGAACAGATTTGCCTGAGATCTTGATGCGCGGACTCAGCCCTTGTTGCTGAGGCAGGATTTCATGAAGGCTTTGCGCTCGCCACCCTTGAGTTTTTTGTCGCCGGCTTCTTTGTTGCAGGTCGTCATTTTGGTCTGCTGCCTTGTTTTTCCGCTGGTCCCGGACGCCGCTGCGACGGCAGCCTGGGCACTCAGGCAATCCTTCATGAAGGCTTTGCGCTCGCCACCCTTTTTGTCGCCGGCCTCTTTGTTGCAGATCGCCATCTTGCTCTGTTGGGCGGCTTTTGCTTCAGGTGCGGCTGGCGTCGCCGACGTGGCAGCCGATGCCGCCGTTGCCGGCTTGGCCGGTGTTGCTGCGTCAGCAGCATAAGCAGCGCCAAAAGACATTGACAGGCCCAGACTCAATAATGTCAAAAATTTTCTCATGTTTACTCCTTTGTTGAGTGAACAACAGAACCCCGGCCGGGGCCCCTGCTCACGGCGCATCATCGCATACCGCTGTGACGCACAAGTCCACCGACCCGATCAGGCCGACAAGGCCGGTTGCTGAACCGCGCAGGCGCGGCACAGGCGCAGCGCCAGCCTATGCAAGGCCTGCCAGGGCGCCGCCGGCCAGTCAGGCCGCTTGAGCCCCTTGACCACACCATCCACCTGGTGGGCATCCTGCAGAAGACCGGTCAGCGTGGCCGCGCTCAAGCGCGGCACCACCCGCTCGAACAGGCGCTCCTTGTTGCCCCACACCCGTTGTTCACGCAAGGCCATGGGCAGCGGGCTACCGCGGCTGATGGCGTCCTTGACCCGCTTCAGGGCGCGAATATCTTCGGCCAGCGCGTAATGCACCAGCACCTCGGCCTCGCCCTCGGCCTGCAGGCCCTCAAGCATGCGCTGCACACGTGCGGGCTGACCCGCCAGCACCGCCTCGCTGAGCTTGAAGACATCAAACCGGGCCACATTGAGCACCGCGCCTTCAATTTGCTCAAAACCCAGTTCACCCGCCGGATGCAGCAGCGCCAACTTCTGGATTTCCTGGTGCGCGGCCAGCAGGTTGCCCTCGACCCGGTCGGCAAAAAACTGCAGCGTGCGCTGGCCTTCCACGCCGGCCGCCACACGCTGGCCCTGGGCCGCCAGGCGCTGGGCAATCCACAGCGGCAGGGCAGCGCGCTCGACCGGGCTCACTTCGAGCGTGACCCCGGCTTCGAGCGCGACAAACCAGGCGCCGGCCTTGGTCGCGCGGTCAAGGCGCGGCAGGATCACCACGGTTAGCACGCTGTCATTGCCCTGCGCCGCTTGCGCCAGCTGTTGCAAGGCGACGCTGCCCTCCTTGCCGGGTTTGCCGGACGGAATGCGCAGCTCGAGAATTTGTTTGTCCGAGAACAGGCTCAAGGAGCCGCCGGCTGCCAGCACCTCGCTCCAATCGAAATGGGCGCCCGCGACGGTGTGGGAACTGCGCTCGGAAAAGCCCTGGGCGCGAGCCGCCAGGCGAATGGCGTCGAGCGCCTCCTGGATCAGCAGCGGCTCGTCACCCTGCAAGGTATAGAGGCTTCTCAGGCCCTTTTGCAGGTGCGCGGCCAGCGCTGCAGGCTGAATCTGCATGGCGTCGCGTCAGTCCAGCTGACCCGGCTGGATGGCGGCCAGGCGGCGCAGGATTTGCTGCACGATGTCGGTCTGCATGTCGCGGTAGAGCAGCGCCTCCTCGGTTTCCTTGGCCAGCGCGGCGGACTCGCTGTAGCTGATGTCGCGCTGCTGCGCGATCTCATCGCCCTCCATGATGTCCTTGCCCTGGGCGGTGCGCAGTTGCAGGCGCACGCGTATGCGCAGCTGCAATTCACGCACCTGACCCGACGAATTCACGCCGACCACGACTCTTTCACGCTGCTCGTTGGACACGGTCAGCACCAGCTGCGCCTGGGTCAGCGGGTCTTGGGCGGCCAGCACCCGCACCGCCGGGCCAAAGGCGCGGCGCAGTTCCTGGGCCACGGCGCCGCCCGGCTGGGGCTGGATGGCAATGCGTTGAAAAGCAAAGGTCTGGCTGCCACGCAGGCGAAAGCCGCAGCCTGCCAGGCCGGCGCCGGCCAGCGCCAGGCCCGCGAATTGCAGCGCGGCTCGACGCGTCGAGACGGACAAGGGGGTGTGCGTGGCCATGGTTTACAGCACCAGATTGACCAGACGACCGGGCACCACAATCAGCTTCTTGGGTGCCGCGCCGTTGCCGATTTTCCGGAACATCTCGTGCGCCAGCGCAGCCTGCTCGATCGCCGCCTTGTCGGCACCGGCCGGCACCACAATCGAACCGCGCAACTTGCCATTGACCTGCAGCATGAGTTCGATCTCGTCCTGCACCAGCGCGTCGGGGTCGACCTGGGGCCAGGGGGCATCGAGCAAATCACCCAGCGCTGCGGCATAACCCAGCCCGGACCACAAGCTGTGCGCGATGTGCGGCGTCGCCGGGTACAGGCAGCGCAGCAAGATGCCAAAACCTTCAATCAGTGCGACCTGGGCCCCCGCAGAAGCAGGCGCTTTGAAATCCTCCAGCGCATTGATCATTTTCATGGCGCCACTGACCACGGTGTTGTACTGCATGCGCTGGTAGTCGTAATCCACCTGCTTGAGCACGGTGTGGATCTCCAGGC
>JALNWC010000416.1 GCA_023231075.1 Rhodoferax sp. | reverse complement strand
GAAGAAAAAATACGCGCGATCCCCGCAACGGAATTACATGAGCAGCTTCTGCGAGTAAAAATTGGCACACCACTGCTGAGCGTTGAACGCATCGCATACACCTACCGCGATGAGCCCATGGAGTTGCGCCGCGGCTGCTACCGCACCGACACTCACCACTATCACAACACGCTTGGCTAAAAAAGCACCCGACTTGTAACCCTGGCGTCAGATAGACAGAATTTCCCGGCAAGATGCATTTTTTTAACGAAGGATCAATCTTTTTTAGCCGACAAAAATACCCCACCTTGCCCGCAGGCGCATCTTTTACATGCTGCATTGCAATAGAATTTGGCGGTGATCAGCATCCACTGATTACCAAGCAGTTACTCAAAACATAGAAAGCAACGTATGTCTGAATCAGCGGCTAGCACAGCAAAAAAACGTCCCGAGTTCCGCAATATTGATGGCGGTTCGCTCATCAGCTACCGATGGCCGCTTGCATCATTGGCATCGGGCATGCACCGGGTCAGTGGCGCCATCATGTTCTTCCTGATGCCTTTCATCATCTGGATGTTTGACAACTCGATCTCCTCTGAAATTTCATTCTTGAAATTCAAGGCAGCTTTCAATGTGGGTATGTTGGGCTTGCCAGGCTTCATCTGGAAGCTGGTGGTTTTGGGCTTGATCTGGGCCAGCCTGCACCATTTCATCGCTGGCATGCGTCACCTTTGGATGGACACGCACCATGAGCATGTGACCAAAGATTTTGGTCGTCAGACCGCTGCGGCCGTACTGATCGTTACCCTTACGTTGACACTGGTGCTTGGCGCCAAGCTGTTCGGTCTCTACTAATTCAGGAGCAACTCATGTCTGTAAATTATGGTTCACATCGCACGGTTGTAGGTGCGCACTATGGCATGCGCGACTGGTTGGCGCAGCGCGTCACGGCAGTCCTCATGGCACTTTTCACAGTGCTGGTGTTGGCGCAACTGATTTTTAGCAAAGGTCCGATTGGCTACGAACTGTGGGCAGGCATTTTTTCCCCGCAGTGGATGAAATCGCTGACCTTCCTGGTCTTGCTTTCCATGCTGTACCACGTCTGGGTTGGCATGCGTAACATCTTTCAGGATTACGTCAAGCCTTATGGTGTGCGTTTTGTGATGCACGTGTTTGCCATCGCCTGGCTGGTCGCCTGTACCGGTGGCGCCATCGAAGCCTTGTGGCGTTTGTAAGCCTTCTGAACAAAACCAGAAGCTACTTTCAGGTTCGGCAAATCTGCCGGATAGGCCACACCCAATAACCAAGACACAAGATTCATCATGACTGCAACTTCCAAACTTACCAAGCGCAAATTTGACGTCGTCATCATCGGCGCGGGCGGCGCTGGTATGAGCGCATCGCTGCAACTCGCCAACGCAGGACTCAACGTCGCCGTACTCTCCAAAGTGTTTCCAACGCGCTCACACACCGTGGCAGCACAAGGTGGCATCGGCGCAAGTCTGGGCAACATGGCCGAAGACAACTGGCACTACCATTTTTATGACACCATCAAAGGATCCGACTGGCTCGGTGACCAGGACGCCATCGAGTTCATGTGCCGCGAGGCACCCAAGGTGGTCTATGAGCTTGAGCACTTTGGCATGCCCTTTGACCGCAACCCAGATGGCACCATTTACCAGCGCCCGTTTGGCGGACACTCCAGCAACTACGGTGAAAAACCGGTTCAGCGCGCCTGTGCTGCAGCCGACCGAACTGGTCATGCCATGCTGCACACCTTGTACCAACAAAACGTCAAGGCACGCACCAATTTCTTTGTCGAATGGATGGCCCTCGATCTGATCCGCGATGCGGATGGCGATGTCGTTGGCGTCACCGCCCTGGAGATGGAAACCGGCGAAGTCCACATTTTGCAAGCCAAGAGCGTGATGATGGCCTCTGGCGGCGCTGGCCGCATCTTTGCCGCGTCCACCAATGCGTTCATCAATACAGGTGATGGACTGGGTATAGCGGCTCGCGCAGGTATCCCGCTGCAAGACATGGAATTCTGGCAATTCCACCCAACGGGTGTGGCTGGCGCAGGGGTGCTGCTCACCGAAGGTTGCCGCGGCGAAGGCGCCATTTTGCGCAACAGCAACGGCGAGCGCTTCATGGAACGTTATGCACCCACGATGAAAGACTTGGCACCGCGCGACTTTGTGTCGCGCTGCATGGACCAGGAAATCAAGGAAGGTCGTGGCTGCGGCCCCAACAAGGACTACATCAACCTGGACATGACGCACTTGGGTGCAGATACCATCGCGTTGCGCTTGCCTAGCGTTCAGGAAATCGGTCACAACTTTGCCAACGTGGACATCACCAAGGAACCCATTCCAGTGATTCCAACCAACCATTACCAAATGGGCGGCATCCCCAGCAGCATCAGTGGCCAGGTGGTTGTCCCTGATAGCCATGGTGGACAGAAAATCGTGAATGGTCTGTACGCTGTTGGCGAGTGTTCGTGCGTCAGTGTTCACGGCGCCAATCGTCTGGGCACCAATTCCTTGCTGGATATTGTGGTTTTTGGACGCGCGGCCGGGCTGCACATCATTGAGTACAACAACAAAAACAGCGAGCACAAAGACCTGCCAGCGAACGCAGCAGACATTTCTCTGGAACGGCTGAACCGACTGAATACCGCCACGACAGGCGAATACGCACAGGTGGTTGCTGGCGACATACGCGACACCATGCAACAGCACGCCAGCGTGTTTCGCACCCAGGCCAGCATGGACGAAGGCGTTGTCAAGATTGGCCAATTGCGTCAGCGCGTCAACGATATCAAGCTGACCGACAAATCACAGATTTTCAATACCGAACGCATTGAAGCGCTTGAAGTTGAAAACATGATTGAGGTGGCTCAGGCCACCATGGTGTCTGCGGCGGCCCGGCACGAATGCCGTGGTGCGCACAGTGTGATGGATTACGACCGCCCTGCTGACGATCCAAGCAGCCCATTGGGTCGCGACGATGTCAACTGGCTCAAGCACACCTTGTGGGACAGCGCCACCAACAGCCTCAGCTACAAACCTGTGGTGCTCAAGCCGCTGACGGTCGCCTCCATACCTCCAAAAATTCGTACCTTCTGATATTGCAGGGCGGGTCTTCAGATCTGCCCAACTGTTTCATCATGGACAGACCTTTAGCTCTGCCCCAACTGTCTAAGAAAGCAAATCATGGCCAAACGTACCATCCAAATTTACCGCTACAACCCTGATACCGACAGCAAGCCCTACATGCAAACCATTGAGATCGAAATCGATGGCAGCGAACGGAT
>JALNWC010000415.1 GCA_023231075.1 Rhodoferax sp. | reverse complement strand
GGCCTACCACATCAGCAAATGGGAGCGCGGCTTTGCCAAGGTCATCAACATCCAGGGCACCGACCACCACGGCACCATGGCCCGCGTGCGCGCCGGCCTGCAAGCCGCCCATGTCGGCATTCCGCAGGGTTTTCCGGATTACGTGCTGCACACCATGGTGCGGGTGGTCAAAGGGGGCCAGGAGGTCAAGATCAGCAAGCGCGCCGGCAGCTACGTGACGCTGCGCGACTTGATCGAGTGGACCAGCAAAGACGCCGTGCGCTTCTTCCTGCTGAGCCGCAAGCCCGACACCGAATACACCTTCGATGTCGACCTGGCGGTGCAAAAAAACAACGACAACCCGGTCTATTACGTGCAGTACGCCCATGCCCGTATCTGCTCGGTGCTGGCCAGTTGGGGTGGCGACGTGGCCAGCCTGTGCCACGTCGATTTGGCGCCGCTGCAAAGCCAGCAAGCGCAGGCCCTGATGCTGCTGCTGGCCAAATACCCCGACATGCTGAGCGCCGCAGCCCTTGGGTTTGCGCCCCATGACGTGACGTTTTACCTGCGCGAGCTGGCCGCCTGCTACCACAGCTATTACGATGCCGAGCGCATTCTGGTCGACGATGAAGCGCTCAAGCTGGCCCGCCTGGCGCTGGTGGCCGCCACCGCCCAGGTGCTGCGCAACGGACTGGCGGTGCTGGGTGTCAGCGCACCCCGAAAAATGTAAACCTTGATTCACCCACCACCGACGAGCAAAGACAGCACATGAAACAACAAAGCGGCAACACCTTATTGGGTTTTATCCTTGGCCTTCTCGTCGGTCTGGGCCTGGCACTGGCGGTGGCGGTGTATGTGACGAAGGTACCGATACTGTTCTTCAACAAGGCGTCCAGCAACAAGGCCAGCCAGGATGCCAACGAGCTTGAAAAAAACAAGAACTGGGACCCCAATGCGCCGCTGTATGGCAAGAATCCAGCCAAACCGGCAGGCCCGGCTGAAACGCTCGTGACGCCACCCGCCGCCAATGCGCCCGAGAACAAGCCGGCCGTGAACGCGGACCCGCTGGGCGATCTGGTCAAGGCCCGCGCCAAGAGTGGCGCGGCATCCCCCCTGGCCAACACGCCTGATCCCTTCACCTACTTCATTCAGGTCGGCGCATTCCGCGCCCCTGAAGATGCTGAAGCGCAGCGCGCCAAATTATCACTGGCAGGGATTGAAACCAAAATCTCTGAACGCGAGCAGTCGGGCCGCACGGTGTACCGCGTCCGCATGGGTCCGTTTGACAAACGCGAAGAAGCCGACACCGCCAAAGCCCGTCTGGATGGCGCGGGCATTGACACTGCGCTGGTGCGTGTGCAACGCTGAACTTTGTCGCCATTGACCGCTCTCAGGTTGGCCCCCGCCCACCCCTCAGGAGAATAACGAATGCAACGTCGCAGCTTTGTCACCCAGACCGCATCTCTCGCCTTCAGCGCCGCACTGCTAAGCCCCGGCCTGTCCCGGGCCCAGGCCCAGGCCCCGCGCGCCGGCACCGATTTCAATGTCCTGGATCGCCCGGCGCCGGTCGAAGCGCCCGCCGGCAAGATCGAACTGCTTGAATTTTTTTGGTACAACTGCCCGCACTGCAATGCGTTTGAGCCCGTGCTGTCCGAGTGGGTCAAAAAACTCCCCAAGGACGTTGTTTTCAAGCGGGTTCCTGTCGCCTTTCGCGATGACTTTGTGCCCCAGCAGCGCTTGTTTTATGCGCTTGAAGCGCTGAATTTGATCGACAGCCTGCACGCGCGCGTCTTTGCCGCCATTCACGTCGAAAAGAAAAACCTGAGCCAGGCGCCCGCCATCGTCGACTGGGTGGTCAAACAAGGCGTCGACGAAAACAAGTTCATCGAGCAGTTCAATTCATTTTCCGCCGCCACCAAGGCCACGCGCGCCCGGCAGCTGCAGACGGCGTACCAGGTGGAAGGCGTGCCGGCGCTGGGCGTGGCCGGACGTTATTACACCGATGGCGCACTGGCCAAAAGCATGGGCCGGGTGTTGCAGGTGGCCGACCATCTGACCGAGCAGCTTCGCCGCACCGGTTAAGCGCGCCAGCGCCGCCCCTCGGGCGGACAGAATTGGGGGCGCATCGCGTTTGGACAGCGGCTGGCGGCTACAATCTTGCAAACTCTCACGCAAGATTCATGCCTTTATGAAAAACCCCTTCTCTTCCTGGTTTGTACTCTGTGTGCTGCTGCTGTCCACCTGGACGGCGCAGGCTGAAAAAGCCGATCGGGACAAGCCCATGAACGTCGAGGCCGATGCGCTGCGTTATGACGACGTCAAACAGGTGAGCCTCTTCACGGGCCAGGTGGTCTTGACAAAGGGCACCATCCTGATCCGCGGCGCCCGGCTGGAGGTGCGCCAGGACCCGCAGGGCAACCAGTATGGCGTGGTCACGGCGGAGCCCGGCAAGCTTGCCTTTTTCCGGCAAAAGCGCGAAGGCCTGGACGAAACCATCGAGGGTGAAGGCGAAACCATTGATTACGATGGCCGCCTGGATACGGTCAAATTCATCGGTCAAGCGCAATTGCGCCGTTACCAGGGCACCAAACTCTTCGACGAGTTCAATGGCGGCCTCATCGTTTACAACAATTCAACGGATGTCTTCACCCTGGACGGTGCGCCAGCATCGGCTTCCCAAGGCAGCACCGGCCGGCCCGGCGCGCCAACCGGTCGGGTGCGGGCCATGTTGACACCCAAGCCCAAACCGGCCGTCAAACCTGTACCCGCAGCGCCGCTGCCGCTGCGCAGCAGCCCCGAATTGAACGATGCCAAACGCTAACCCGGTCGCGCTGCCATGACGCCACCCCCGCCCGACGTCGCCCCGTCCGAGAGCCGTTTAGAGGCGCATCACCTGCAAAAATTCTATGGCAGCCGCAAGGTCGTCAAGGACGTGTCGCTGACCGTGCGCAAGAGCGAGGTGGTGGGCCTGCTGGGCCCCAATGGCGCCGGCAAAACCACGTTGTTCTACATGATCGTCGGGCTGATTCGCGCCAGCGCGGGTGACATCACCATCGACGGCCAGTCCGTTGAACACATGCCGATTCACCGGCGCGCGCGCCTGGGCCTGAGCTATTTGCCCCAAGAGGCCTCCATTTTCCGCAAGCTCACCGTGGCGGAAAACGTGCGCGCGGTGCTTGAGCTTCAGCACGACGCAACAGGCAAAGCCCTGACCGGGGCCGAGATTGAATTGCGCCTGACCAGTCTGCTGCAGGATTTGCGGGTTGAGCATTTGCGCGACTCGTCGGCGCTGGCGCTGTCCGGCGGCGAGCGCCGACGGGTTGAAATTGCC
>JALNWC010000414.1 GCA_023231075.1 Rhodoferax sp. | reverse complement strand
GCAGCACGAATTGGCCATGCGCCAGCAAAGCGGCCTGGGCGGCGCCGTGGTGTCGTTTGACGTGCGCGCGTCCGGTGCGGAGCAGGGCCGCAAGCGCGCGTTTCATGTGATCGACAGCACCCAGGTGTGTTCGGTCACCACCAACCTGGGCGACACCAAGACCACCATTGCGCACCCCGCCACCACCTCGCACGGCCGCCTGACCGAGGCCCAGCGCCAGGCCGCCGGCATTGGCCAGGGCCTGATCCGTGTCGCCATGGGCCTGGAGCACCTGGGCGACATCCAGGCCGACCTGGCCCGTGGTCTGCACAACCTGAACACCTTGTCATGACGCAAAAAACCCGTACCCGCTTCGCGCCGTCGCCGACCGGCTTCATTCACCAGGGCAATATCCGCTCGGCCTTGTACCCCTGGGCGTTTGCCCGCTCGACCGGTGGCGACTTCATCTTGCGCATCGAGGACACCGATCTGGAGCGTTCCACCCAGGCGGCCGTCGATGTGATCATCGAAAGCATGAACTGGCTCGGGCTCGATTACGACGAAGGCCCGTTCTACCAGATGCTGCGCATGGACCGCTACAAGGCCGTGCTGGCCGACATGGTGGCCGCGGGCCATGTTTACCCGTGTTACATGAGCATGGCAGAACTTGATGCCCTGCGCGAAGCCCAGACGGCCGCCAAGGAAAAGCCGCGCTACGACGGCAGCTGGCGTCCGGCGCCGGGCAAAACCCTGCCCCCTGTTCCCGAAGGCGTGCAGCCGGTGCTGCGCTTCAAGAACCCGCAAGGCGGCTCGGTGGTGTGGGACGACAAGGTCAAGGGCCGCATCGAGATCAGCAACGACGAGCTCGACGACCTGGTGATCGCACGCCCCGACGGCACGCCCACCTACAACTTCTGCGTGGTCGTGGACGACCTCGACATGGCCATCACCCATGTGATCCGCGGCGACGACCACGTCAACAACACACCGCGCCAGATCAACATCTTCAAGGCGCTCGGCAAAGAGCCGCCGGTGTACGCCCATTTGCCCACCGTGCTCAACGAGCAGGGTGAAAAAATGAGCAAGCGCCATGGCGCCAAGCCGGTGACGCAGTACCGCGAAGAAGGTTACCTGCCCGATGCCATGGTGAATTACCTGGCGCGCCTGGGCTGGAGCCATGGCGACGACGAGATTTTCAGCCGGGCGCAGTTTCTGGAATGGTTCAACCTGGACCACCTGGGCAAGAGCGCGGCGCAGTTTGACGAGGCCAAGCTGCGCTGGGTCAATGCCCAGCACATCAAGATGAGCGCCGACGAGGTGCTGGCGCCGCTGGTGCAGGCGCAGCTTGCCAGGCGTGGCATCGACACCGATGCGCGTTTGACCAGCATCTGTGCGCTGTTCAAGGACCGCTGCGACACCACGGTGGCATTGGCCGACTGGGCCGCCGTGTTTTATGCCGATGTGCAAGCTTCAGAAGCCGACCTGGCCCAGCATGTGACCGACGCCGTCAAGCCGGCGCTGACCTTGCTGACCGACAAGCTCGCCACCTGCACCTGGGACAAGGCCGGCATCGCCGCTGCCATCAAGGAAGTACTGACGGCATGCGGCCTGAAAATGCCGCAGTTGGCCATGCCGGTGCGGGTCCTGGTGGCCGGAAATGCGCACACGCCATCGCTGGATGCCTTGCTTTCACTTTTTGATCGTGAAAAAGTTATCGCCAGATTAAAAGCGGCCTAAAAATAACGCTATAATTTGAGGCTTGGAAACAAACACTGCTTCTAAAAAAGTGGTTGTGGATTCGGGGGTATAGCTCAGCTGGGAGAGCGCTTGCATGGCATGCAAGAGGTCAGCGGTTCGATCCCGCTTACCTCCACCAAAGTTTTCAAAAATGACGGAAGTCCAAAGGTTATGACCCCATCGTCTAGAGGCCTAGGACACTACCCTTTCACGGTAGGTACCGGGGTTCGAATCCCCGTGGGGTCGCCAGTTTATCGCAAGATAAATCGGCGCAAGTCGGTAACGGTTTGTCTGCAAAGACAGATGACTTGGCTCGCAAGAGTAAACGTTAGCTACCAGGAGTGGTAGTTCAGTTGGTTAGAATACCGGCCTGTCACGCCGGGGGTCGCGGGTTCGAGTCCCGTCCGCTCCGCCAGATAGAGCCCCAAGCAGTTGATCTGCTTGGGGCTTTTCCAATTCAACCATGTCCATCAGCAAACTGCGTCTTTATTTCCTTGGCAATGGCATACAGGCCTCGCAGCCGATGGTCTGGCTCATTGGTTTTTTTGCGTTTCTGAACGTTTATTCCATCCAGTCGGTCTTGCCTCTCGTGATGCAAGACTTTCATGCTTCTGCGTTGCAGGCCGGCATGACGGTGGGCGCCACTGTGCTGGCGATGGGGCTGATGTCCCCGGTCATGGGCATGCTGTCGGATGCGTTCGGGCGCAGGAACATTCTGTGTTTGTCGATGTTTGCCATGACGCTGCCCACCGCGCTGATCCCTGTTTCCCGGAGTCTCGACGTCTTGATCGCCTTGCGGTTTTTTCAGGGCCTGGCTGTGCCCGGTATTGTGGTGGTCCTGATTGCCTATATTGCCGAGGAGTTTCGCAACGGCGGTGGGGTGGCCCGCATGACCGCCACTTACGTCGGTGGCACGGTCATGGGCGGCTTCAGTGGCCGCTTCATCACCGGGCATCTGACAGAATTTTTCGGCTGGCGCAGGGCTTTTGTGAGCCTGGCCGTCATGAATTTGATTGGGGCTTTGCTGGTGCTGTGGCTGCTGCCCGCCTCAAAGCACTTTGTTCCCAATCGCAACGTCAGTGGTGTGCTTGCTATTCTTGGGCGGCATCTGCGCCACAAGCGCCTGATGGCATCGTGTGGCGTGGGGTTTTGCGTGTTGTTTTCCCTGGTGGGCAGCTTCACCTACGTCAATTTCTACCTGGCGTCGTCGCCTTTCAATCTTTCGGCCTCGGGTCTGGCCAATGTGTTTGCCGTTTACCTGGTGGGCGTGCTGGTGACCCCGCTGGCCGGGCGCCACATCGAGCGTCTGGGCTACATGAAGTCCTTGCTATGGGCGTTGCCATTTTCGGCGGCTGGCTTGTTGTTGACGCTGGTGCCGTCCTTGCCGCTGGTGCTTGTGGGTCTGACCGTGTGTTCAAGCGGTATCTTTTTGTGCCAGTCGGCCACCATCAGCGCCATTTCCAAAAATGTGACCGAGGGGCGCTCCCTGGCCACTGGCATTTACTATATAAGTTACTACGCAGGGGGCGCCGTGGGCACCTGGGGTGCCGGGCTCGCCTTTGAGGGCTGGGGTTGGCAGGGTTCGGTGGCCACCATCG
>JALNWC010000413.1 GCA_023231075.1 Rhodoferax sp. | reverse complement strand
TTTCACCAAGATCACGCAGCGCATTCCGGTCCGCTTGTCGGTCCGGCAAGAGGGCTTGCTGCTCAAGCCCGGAATGATGGTCGAGGTATCGATTGACACCCGCCAGCGCTGACGCCGGCCTCGCGCCTTTTTTCGAGCGCTACGGTCCGGCTTACCGGTGGCTGGTGATCTCGACCACCATGATGGCCACCATTACTACGTCGCTGTCAATAACGGTCGTGAATGTGGCCCTGCCCGACATCATGGGCGTCTTCGGCATTGGGCAGGACCAGGCACAGTGGCTGTCCACCGGCTTTCTCGCGGCGATGACCGGCTCCATGCTGCTCAATGCCTGGCTCAACGAAGCGATCGGGATGCGGACCACCTTCATCGGGTCGCTCGCGCTGTTCTCGGTCGCATCGGTCATCGGCGGGCTGGCACCGAACGAGAACGTGCTGACCCTGGCGCGCGTGGCCCAAGGGCTCGCCGCCGGCATCCTGCAGCCCCTGGCGATGATCATGCTCTTCCGTGTTTTTCCGGCCAACGAGCGCGGGCGGGCGATGGGCATCTACGGCATCGGGATAGTGCTCGCCCCGGCCATCGGACCCACTCTGGGCGGCTGGCTGATCGACAGTTACGACTGGCGCTGGGTGTTTTACATGGGCCTGCCGACTTCGGTCGCCGGAATGCTGTTGGGCTCGGTTTTTCTGCCTGAGCGCATCGGCAACGAAAAGCCGCGCCGCTTCGATTTTTTCGGTCTGCTCCTGCTCACCCTGTTCCTGGCGATCTCCCTTTATACCGTGGCCAATGGTCAGCGCGAGGGCTGGGACTCCAACTTCATCGTGGGCATGTCATGGAGCGGCGCCATTCTCCTGCTCGCCTTCATCGGCTGGGAACTCAAGACCCCGCAGCCGCTGGTCAATCTCAGGGTGTTCGGCGTTTCGAGGTACGCGGCCGCGGCCGCGGTGGCGCTGATCTTCGGTGCCGGTCTTTTCGGCTCCTCCTACCTGGTGCCTTTGTTCGTGCAGACTGTCCAGGGCTACACGCCAATGCGCGCGGGCGAGATACTGATCCCGGCCGGGCTGGTCTTGGGCCTCGTCTTTCCGATTGCCGGATGGCTGACCGACCGCCTCCCGGCCTACGTCATGAGCGCCACCGGACTGTTCATTTTCGGGCTCTCCAACCTGCTGATGTACGACGTTGCAGCGGATACCGGTTTCTGGCACATAGCGTTGCTCGTCATGCTCGGGCGGGTCGGCCTCGGGGTAATCATGCCAGCCCTCAACACCGGCGCACTCTCGGTCTTGCCACCGGAGATGTTGGCGCAGGGCACCGGCACCATCAACTTCATGCGCCAGTTGGGCGGAGCATTCGGGGTCAGCCTGCTGTCTGCCGCCACAGAGATGCGCTTCGCCTTCCACGCGGATGCGTTGACCGCTACCCAGACCGCAGGCACCGGCACCACGCTGGATCTGATCAATGGTGTCGGCAGCCTCGACGGCGTGTGGGGGGTGCCCGGCACCCAGATTCTGGCGGGCGCCCTGAACTACCTGGGCCAGATGATCGCGGCCCAGGCGCAGAGTCTGGCCTATGGCGATGGCTTCGCGCTGGTGGGAATCGTCTGCTGTATCGGCATCCTGCCCGCATTATGGATGCGTGCAAAACACTGAGGAGAAAGCAAAATGTTTCAAAACATCGTCTTCGCCTACGACGGTAGCGCTGAATCGCAAGACATGCTTGAAGAGGGCATCGCCCTGGCGCGCCGCCTCAGTGCCCGTTGCCATTTGGTGGCGGTCATCCCGCCGTGGTCAGCCATGGCATTGGCCGCCGGACCATTGCCCGAGGGTGTGGTGGAAGACCAGCAGTCCCAGGCTGCAGCCATTCTCGAGAATGGGCTCGCCCGGCTGCGCCAGGCCGGGTTGGAGGCGACAGGTGCCGTGAGGGTATGGGAAGAACCCGCCGAAGCCATCGGCGCCGTCGCCCGCGCTGCCGGCGCCGACCTTGTCATTGTCGGCCACCACCAGCGCTCGGCCATCAGTCGCTGGTGGCGCTCGTCGGTGGGGCATGCGCTGATGGACCAGGTGTCGTGCAGTCTGCTTATTTGCATGCCCAGGAGTGTGGCGGGCAAGGCAGAGGCCCGGCAAGGAGAGGCCGTCTGATCATCCGCTACGGGCACCAACTTCGGGCAATGAGGCGGCGCGTTGAGTGAGCTGCCTGGCGGTTGGAAGAAGGGCGTTGCGGAGAAGAAATGTGCAGTGACCGCCGCCGCGCTTCGAGCGGCGTTGGGTTGTGTGCCGATTCAACCTGCTAAGGAGGAAGTGATGCTTTGGAAAAAGAAGGTGGCCCAGTGGAGCGCGGCAATCCGCGCGCGGGCGAACGTGCCGGCGCGGCTGAGCCTGTGGGGAGGGCAGTCGTATGACTTCGGGACGTTCGACCAACCGGCCGTCACGGTGCACGTGAAATCGCCGGCGGCGATACCGCTGCTGCTCGATCCGAGTCTGGACAGCCTGGGCGAGGCCTACATCAAGCAGAAGATCGACCTGGACGGCCGGCTGGACGACATCATCGAGATCGCCTATGCGCTGGCCAAGGCTTCCATCGGCAAGCCGAACAAACTGCAACGGGTGGTGCGCTACTTTTCCCATTCCAAGGCGTCGGACAAGAAGTCCATCCAGTATCACTACGACGTATCGAACGCGTTCTACCAATTGTGGCTCGACCCCAACATGGTCTATTCCTGCGCCTATTTCGAGAATGGCGACGAAGACCTGGAGACCGCGCAGCTCAAGAAGATCGATCACATCCTGACCAAAATCCAACTGCAGCCTGATCAGACGCTGCTGGACATCGGCTGTGGCTGGGGCGCGTTGGTGATTCGCGCGGCGCAGAAATTCGGCGCCCGGTGCGTGGGTGTCACCCTGTCGCAGAACCAGTTCGACTTGGCGACCGAGCGCGTGAAGGCCGCTGGCCTGGCGGATCGCATCGAGATCCGGCTGCAGGATTACCGCGACGTGACCGGCCAGTTCGACCGGATCACCAGCGTGGGCATGTTCGAGCACGTCGGGCGCAAAAACCTGCCGGCGTACTTCCGGCGCGTGCACGAACTTCTGGCTGAGGACGGTGTGGTAATGAACCATGGCATCACCTCGACGGATCCGCAGGGCGGCGAAGTTTCGTACGGCGGCGGCGAGTTTATCGACCGATACGTGTTCCCGAACGGCGAGCTGCCGCACATCAGCACCACGCTGGCGGCGATGCAGGAGGGCGGTCTGGAGGCATTCGACGTCGAGAACCTGCGGCGCCACTACGTGAAGACGCTGCGTATCTGGAGCGTCAACTACGAGGCCC
>JALNWC010000412.1 GCA_023231075.1 Rhodoferax sp. | reverse complement strand
TGGCCACGGGGGTGCTGCCACTTTGCTTTGGGGCAGCTACCAAATTCAGCCAGTTGCAGCTGGATGCCGACAAAACCTATGAGGCGACGCTGTGCCTGGGTGTCAAGACCAGCACGGCGGATGCCGAAGGTGACGTCATTGAGACACGCCCGGTGGCGGTGAGTGCAGACGATGTCGCGCGGGTGCAGGCGCAGTTCACTGGCAAGATTCGCCAGCTGCCGCCCATGTACAGCGCCTTGAAGAAAGATGGCAAGGCGCTGTACGAATACGCGCGTGCCGGCATTGACGTGGAACGCGCCTCACGCGAGGTGCAGATTTTTGAGTTGCAACTGAGTTTGCTGACCCCGGATGCGCTGCCGCCGGTCATCAGGCTGGTGGCCAAGTGCAGCAAGGGCACCTACATCCGCACGCTGGGCGAGGACATCGGTGAAGCCCTGGGTTGCGGTGCGCATGTGAGTGCGCTGCGGCGCATCGCGACCGGTGGCTTCGAGGTCGCGCAGTGCGTCACACTGGCGTCGCTGGAGGCCATGACCGAGGCACAACGCCTGGCTTGCTTGTTGCCCGTGGACAGTTTGCTGGGTGATCACGAGCGGGTCACACTCGATGCGGACAATGCCGGGCGTTTCCTGTCGGGCTTGCGTCGTCGGGGCGAATGGCCCGATGCGGCGCAGGTCGCGGTGTACGCCAGCGATGACGCCATGTTGCTGGGCACGGCCCGGGTGGTGGCAGGTGAATTGATTCCCGGGCGGCTGCTCAGCCCGATTGAAATTGAACAGATGAGAAGTGTTAAACCTAAGGTGATAGATACCGGGACAGAGGTGAGCGCAGGGTGCGCTGTCCTGAACTAATTTAAGAGAAAGTGAACCATGGCCCATAAACAAATCAGAAACATCGCGATCATTGCCCACGTTGACCACGGCAAAACCACCATGGTCGACCAGCTGCTGCGCCAGTCCGGCACCTTTGCCGAGCACGAAAAAGTGGTCGACACGGTGATGGACAACAACGCGATCGAAAAAGAGCGCGGCATTACCATTCTGGCCAAAAACTGTGCCGTGACCTGGGAAGGCACCCACATCAACATCGTCGACACCCCCGGCCACGCCGACTTCGGCGGTGAGGTGGAGCGGGCACTCTCCATGGTCGACGGTGTGGTGTTGCTGATCGACGCCCAGGAAGGCCCGATGCCGCAAACCCGCTTTGTGACCAAAAAAGCGCTGGCCTTGGGTCTCAAGCCGATTCTGGTGGTGAACAAGGTCGACAAGCCGGGTGCGCGTCCGCAATTCGTGGTCGATGCCGCGTTTGACCTGTTTGACAAGCTCGGCGCCACCGACGAACAGCTGGATTTCCCGGTGGTGTATGCCTCGGGCATCAACGGCTGGTCGTCACTCGAAGAGGGCGGCCAGGGTGAGCAGTGGGGTCCCGACATGTCGGCCCTGTTCAACACCATTCTCCAGCATGTGCCGCACCAGCAGGGTGACCCGGCAGCACCGCTGCAACTGCAGATTTCCGCACTCGACTTCTCCACTTTTGTCGGTCGCATTGGCGTCGGCCGCATCAGCCAGGGCACGATCCGCCCGATGATGGACGTGGTGGTCATGGAAGGTCCGGACGGCAAGGCGGTCAAAGGCCGCATCAACCAGGTGTTGACCTTCCAGGGTCTCGAGCGCGTGCAGACCGACGAAGCCGGCCCCGGCGAAATTGTGCTGATCAACGGCGTGGCCGACATCGGCATTGGTGTCACCATCACCGACCCCGCCAACCCGGCGCCGCTGCCCATGCTCAAGGTGGACGAGCCCACCCTGACCATGAATTTTTGCGTCAACACCAGCCCGCTGGCGGGCCGCGAAGGCAAGTACGTCACCAGCCGCCAGATCTGGGACCGCCTGCAAAAAGAGCTGCAGCACAACGTGGCGCTGCGCGTCAAGGAAACCGACGAAGAAGGTATCTTCGAAGTCATGGGCCGCGGCGAATTGCACCTGACCATTCTGCTGGAAAACATGCGCCGTGAGGGCTACGAACTGGCGGTTTCCAAGCCACGCGTGGTGTTCAAGGACATTGACGGCGTGCGTTACGAGCCGATCGAGCTGGTGACGGCCGACATCGAAGAGCAGCACCAGGGCGGCGTCATGCAGGCCTTGGGCGAGCGCCGTGGTGACCTCGTCAACATGGAACCGGACGGCCGTGGCCGTGTCCGCCTCGAATACCGCATTCCGGCGCGAGGCCTGATTGGCTTCACCAACGAATTCCTCAACCTGACGCGTGGCTCGGGCCTGATCTCCAACATTTTTGACAGCTACGAGCCGCACAAGGGCGAGATTGGCGGGCGCAAGAACGGCGTGCTGATCTCGATGGATTCCGGCGAAATCTTCAACTATGCGTTGGGCAAGCTCGACGACCGCGGCCGCATGTTCGTCACCGCCAACGATCCGGTCTACGAAGGCATGATCGTGGGCATTCACAACCGTGACAACGACCTGGTGGTCAACGCCACGCGCACCAAGCAGCTCACCAACTTCCGCGTCAGCGGCAAGGAAGACGCGATCAAGATCACGCCGCCGATTCAGTTGACGCTTGAATATGGCGTGGAGTTCATCGAAGACGACGAGTTGGTCGAGATCACACCCAAGTCGATCCGTCTGCGCAAGCGCCACCTGTCCGAGCACGAGCGCAAAAAAGCCGGCCGCAACGCCTAACTTGAAACTCACGCACAACCGGGCGGTCTGGGTGATGGTGGCGGTGACCCTGATGTGGTCGACCGCTGGCGTCGTCACGCGCCACCTGGAGCACGCGCAGAAGTTTGAGGTGACCTTCTGGCGCAGCTTTTTCACCATGCTGTGCCTGCTGGTCATGTTGCCGCTGTTCAAGGGCCGTGAGGTGTTTGGCCGCATGCGCCAGGGTGGTGCGGCGCTGTGGTGGTCCGGCCTGTGCTGGTGCGGCATGATGACTTTTTTCATGGTGGCCATCATGTTGACCACCGTGGCCAACGTGCTCGTGACCCTGGCGTTGGCGCCCTTGTTCACCGCGCTGGCATCGCGCTTTTTTCTCGGTCACCGCATTCTGCTGCGCACCTGGCTGGCCATCGTGGTGGCGGGTGGCGGCATTGCTTTCATGTACGCCAGTCAGTTAAGTCAAGGTGTCAGCCTGGCAGGCACGCTGGTGGCGCTGTGCGTGCCGATGGCAGGCGCTGCCAACTGGACCATCAACCAATCCGCCCAAGCGCATGGAAAAAATGTAGATTTGATTCCTGCCGTGCTGATGGGCGCGGGGCTGTCGGCCTTGCTGACGCTGCCACTGGCCTGGCCGTTCCAGGCGTCTGCCCATGATTTGTCTTTGCTGTT
>JALNWC010000411.1 GCA_023231075.1 Rhodoferax sp. | reverse complement strand
CTGCACGCGGGGTACATTAATCAACCGTCACCAAGTATTGCGCGCATAGGGCCAACCGGCCCAAGACACCCGCATTGTCGTGCTCGCTGCGAGCGACCTGGTGCAGGTCAAAACCCTTGAATTGCAGCAAAACGTGCTGATCTCAGGCCCCGTCAAGGCCGTCAACACGGCCGTGGTCAAGGCGCGCGCGCCCGGTGAATTGCGGGACTTGAGCGTGCGCGAAGGTGACACGGTGCGCGTCGGCTGGTGATGGTGCCGGTGGTTTACTGCTACATGGATGATTTGGCGCAAGGCTTAAGCAAATTTTGGCGCCAACCCGCTGCAAAAGCCTCGCGAAATCAAGCCTTCGACAGCACCAGCGGCTAAAATTGTCGGATTCCGTTAACATACCCCCAGGAGTACCATAAATGAACTTGCAGAACGTGGAACAGGCCCGTTATTACATGATCGAGCAACAAATTCGTCCCTGGGATGTCTCTGATGCTGCGCTGCTGGGCCTGCTGGCCAGCGTCAAGCGCGAAGACTTCGTGCCTTTGGCGCAAAAGTCCCTGGCGTTTGTCGACATGGCCATCGCCCTGCCCGGTGGTCAGTGCATGTTGCCCCCGCGTATACAGGCCCGTCTGGTGCAGGACGCCGCCGTCAAACCCACCGACAAGGTGCTCGAAATTGGCACCGGCTCGGGTTACATGACGGCGCTGCTGGCGCACCAGGCGCAACGTGTGGTCTCGCTGGAAATCAATCCTGAAATAGCCGAGATGGCCCGTGCCAATCTGCAGCGCGCCGGCATCCACAACGCAGAAGTGCTGGTGCGGGACGGCGCCACAGGCACTCCGGCCGATGCGCCCTTTGATGTCATCGTGCTCGGCGGCTCGGTCGCCGAAGTGCCGCAGTCGCTGTTGAACCTGCTCGAGGTCGGCGGCCGCCTGGTCGGCATCGTCGGCGAAGAACCCATCATGCACGCGCAGGTGATCACCCGCACCAGCGAAACCAATTTCACCTCGGTCGAGAAGTGGGACGACAACGCGCCCCGTTTGCTCAATTTCCCGCAACCCAGCGCCTTCAAATTTTAAACATGGTCACACAGGTCCGCCCGCTTCAACTCAAAGACTGGCTCGATGCTGTGCGTGGGCACGGCGACCCGGTGGTACTTGACGTACGCGAGCCGCATGAGTTGCGCACCGCCAGCATCAAGGCCGACGGCTTCGAGCTCATCACCATCCCGATGGGCGTGATCCCGCCACGCCTGAATGAGCTCGACCCCAACCAACCCGTGGCCTGCCTGTGCCACCATGGCGCCCGCAGCATGCAGGTGGCCAACTTCCTGAAAGCACGCGGCTTCAAGCACGTGGCCAACGTGGCGGGCGGCATCGACGCCTGGTCGTCCGAAGTGGACCCCAGCGTGCCGCGCTACTGATGGCGCGCGCCAACCCGACCCCCGCCAGCTGCTGCCACCTTACCGCAGGGAAAACATCATGAACATGCGTCCACTTCCCCTTGCTCTGGCCCTGACCGCCGCCTTTGTGCTGCCCGCACAGGCCCAAAGTCTGGTGGAGCTCTATGACTCGGCGCGCGGCTTTGATGCCAGCTACCAGTCGGCCAGGTCGCTGTACGAGGCCAACCTGTTCAAGGCAGAACAAGCCAAGGCGGGCTTGTTGCCCAGCGCCAATCTGGCCATGGGCGTGAACCGCAGCAACATCGACAGTGATAATGAAACTTTTGAGCGCAGCTACGGTAACCAAAACGCCATCCTGAGCGCAAGCCAGCCCTTGTACCGACCCGCCAATACCGCCGCGGCCGAGCAGGGAAAAAAGTCGGTGGGCGTGGCCCAGGCCCAATTGCTGGCCGCTGACCAGGACCTGATCGTGCGCGTCAGCCAAGCCTACTTTGACGTGCTCACCGCCGACGACAACCTGAACTTTGTCAAAGCCCAGAAATCAGCCGTATCCGAACAACTGGCTTCTGCCAAGCGCAACTTCGAGGTCGGTACCGCCACCATCACCGACACCCGCGAGGCGCAAGCCCGTTTCGACCTGGTGCTGGCGCAGGAAATAGCCTCCGAAAACGACTTGCGCGTCAAAAAATTGGCGCTCGATCAACTCACCGGCAAAACTGGGGCCGAGCCCAAGCCGCTGGCCGTTCCCGTGGTCATTGCGCCGGTCACACCCGCTGACGTGAGTACCTGGGTGACCCAGTCAGAAGCCATGAGCCCGGCCGTACGCCAGGCCCAGCTGGGTCTGGAAGTCGCCCAGCTCGAAACCCAAAAAGCCCAGGCCGGCAACAAGCCCACGCTGGATTTGACGGGCAGCTACAACATCACCCAAAACGACGGCTCGTCCATCTCACCTCTGGACTACCGTAGCCATGGGGGGCAAATCGGTTTGAACTTCAACCTGCCACTATTTGCCGGTTACGCCATTCAAAACCGCATCAAGGAAACCCTGTCGCTGGAAGACAAGGCCCGCAGCGACCTCGATGCGGCCATGCGAGGCGTAGCCCAAGCCACCCGCACCGCCTATTTTGGTGTCGAGTCCGGTCTGGGCCAGGTCAAGGCGCTGGAAGCCGCCGAAGCCTCCAGCCAGAGCGCGCTCGACGCCACCCAACTCGGCTACCAGGTGGGTGTGCGCATCAACATCGATGTGCTCAACGCCCAGACCGCCTTGTTTGACACCAAGGCCAAGCTGGCCAAAGCCCGCTACGACGTGCTGCTGGGCGGCCTGAAACTGCGCCAGGCCAATGGTTCGCTCAAGGCGGATGACTTGAACGCGGTGAATGCGCTGCTGGTGAAATAAGCCGGCTACAAAACATGGCCATGATGCATCTCACAAGCAGAACCATGGCGGCAGTTGACCCTCAAAACCCCAAAGTCATAAAATTTTCCGAAGAAATGTATTGAAATATATAATTTTCTTTCTTCTTCGGAAGAAAAAATGCGCGGGAAACTCATTGGTTACGAATTTCTGAAAGACTTGCTGGGTACATCCGCGTTCCCAATGGATCGCCCTGCCAGGGTGTCTTCGGTGACCAAAGTCACACCGATGACCGATGCACTGGCCGTTCCCAGCACCGTGGCTCCGGTCGGCGACGCCCCTTTGGAGCACCTGCATTTCGCTCTCAAGCACGAAGGCTTGCAGCTTCAGGCCGCCATCCTGGCACTCAAAAAAATGAGTAGCAAGGACATTGCCCAGGCATTCGAAAACAGCCCCAGCAGCGCGTATTTGCGCCAAATCTGTTACCTGTGGGAACTGGCTAACGGGAAACCCCTGGAGGGTTTGCCGACTGCAACGGGTGCGTACACACCTCTCTTCGATCCTGAAAAATTCGTCACCGGACCAACACATCGTGATGCCCGCTGGCGTGT
>JALNWC010000410.1 GCA_023231075.1 Rhodoferax sp. | reverse complement strand
GACAGCTCCTCGCCCTCGTACTGCACCGGGTAGAACAGCAGGCCGTTCATCTCCTCGACCACCGGCAACACCGATTTGCGCGACACGCTGGTCCAGCAGCCAAAGATCACATCGACCTTGTCCTGACCCAGCAATTGCTTGGTCTTTTCGGCAAACAGCGGCCAGTTGGAAGCCGGGTCCACCACCACGGGTTCGAGCTTCTTGCCGAGCAGGCCGCCCTTGGCGTTGATCTCGTCAATCGCCATCAGCACGGTGTCTTTCAACACGGTTTCCGAAATGGCCATGGTGCCGGACAGGCTGTGCAGGATGCCGACCTTGATGGTCTCGGCCGCCAGCGCCGGCAGCGCTGTGAGGGTGGTGAGCGCGACGGCAGCGGTGAGCGCCTTGAGCGTGAAACGACGTGAGTTCAAAGATTGCATGTGCTACTCCAGAGTTGATGAAACCGTTGTCGCCGGGATGGGGCCTGGCGTCTGGATCAGGCCTTTTTCAGCGATGGTTCGACTTTAGGGAAGCGCAGTCGTTTGAAAAATACGCCGAGTGGCGTAGTCGCGCAAACCGGAAGCCCGGATGGGTCTGGACAAACGCCCAGGCAGTGGCCAGAATCAAGCCATCAGAATCTCCGAGAGGCCATACCATCCTCACTCTCGGCAATACCTTGCCGGATGGCTACAAAAAAAGAGGAGTGTGTCATGACTACCAAAGACAAACCCGTTGAACTTGAGTCGGTTCAGTGCGCAGTGTGCATGAAGGAAGTGCCCATCTCCGAAGCCACCGTGCCCGAGGGGACCGACTACGTGGTTCACTTTTGCGGCCTGGAATGCTATGAAAAATGGAAAGAACAGGGTGACAAGTCCAATGCTCAGACTAAAAGCCCTGGGTCATGATGTCACCTGCCGGTTGATCCGCGGGGGGCTGCTTTGCGCCTGGCTCCTGGTGGGCGTGCTTGCCCCATCCACAGCAGCCGACCTCCTGACCACAGAAACTCCTCTTTGGGTTAACGCCGACCGGCCCAGCCTGCAGGCCCGGGAAGCGGTGCAGATGTTGCTGACCGCCGCCGATGAGGGTCTGGAGCCGCAGCACTACCAGGCCACCGACCTGAACCAGGCCGTGGCACAGGCCGCTACGGGCCCGGCGCTCACGCCCGCTGAGCAGGCCCGCCTGGACACGGCCTTGACGCGGGCGATGCAGCATTACCTGGGCGACCTGAGCCGCGGGCGGGTCAACCCGAGCCAGATCAAAGCCAGGTTTTCCACGCCCGGCGACCCCGCCGTCGATCTCGGCGCCTGGCTGCGCACAGCCGTGCGCGAGCAGCGCCTGAATCAGTCGGTGGCGCAACTGGCAACCCAGGCGCCCATGGCCGCGCCCCTGCGTCAGGCACTGGCCCAGTACCGCGCGCTGATCCCGCACCCGGCCTGGCAATCGCCCCTGGCGCCCTTACCCGGACGCAAACTGGAAGCCGGGCAGACTTATGCCGACTTGCCGCGACTGACCCAGCGACTGCAGGCGCTCGGCGACCTGGCTGGCGGCACACCGGCACCGGAGCGACTTGAGGGCGAATTGATTGCTGCGCTGATGCGTTTTCAGGAGCGCCACGGGCTCACCCCCGACGGCGTGCTGGGTCCCCAAACCCTGCAGCAGCTCAACATCACGCCAGAGCAACGGGCCGAGCAAATTGCGCTGACCCTGGAGCGGCTGCGCTGGACGCCGCTGCGCCAGGCATCGCGCATGGTGGTGATCAACGTGCCGGAGTTTGTGCTGCGCGCCTACGAAGTACAGGACGGGCGCGTCCAGGTCAAGCTGAGCATGAAAGTGATCGTCGGCAAGGCGCTGGACACCCGCACCCCCCTTTTTGACGAGGACATGCGCTTCATCGAGTTCAGCCCCTACTGGAATATTCCGCCCTCGATCGCGCGCCATGAAACCATACCCCACCTGCGCGCCGATCCGGGCTATCTGGCGCGCCAGGGCATGGAGTTTGTCACGGCCAGCGGTCAGGTGGTCACGCGCTTTGCGCCGCGGCATCTGGACGCGGTGTTGTCGGGTGCGTGGCGCATTCGCCAACGGCCGGGGCCCAAAAATGCGCTGGGCGACATCAAGTTCATCTTCCCCAACAACAGCAACATCTACCTGCACCACACGCCGGAGCCGGGCCTGTTCGAGCGCGACCGGCGTGACTTCAGCCACGGTTGCATCCGCGTGCAGGACCCGGTGGCGCTGGCCAAGTTTGTACTGCAGGACGACCCCGATTGGCCCGAGGAGCGCATCCGGGCCGCCATGACCAGCGGCCAGTCGAGCACCCTGCGCCTGGCGCAACCCCTGAACGTGCTGATTGCCTACAGCACCGTGGTGGCAAAAGCCGGCCGGGTGTTTTTTTACCCCGACCTCTATGGCCATGACCGTTTGCTGGCCCGTGCGCTGCGCCAGCATGCGGCCGCCTTGACCCCATGAGGCTTGCCGAATAGCGCAATTCCTTAAAATCACACCCATGACCCGCCCGAAACTGATTTCTCTGCAGCCCTCCCGCCGTTCCTTTCTGCACCGATCCGCCCAAACGATGCTGCTCGGCGGCGCGCTGGGGCTGGCGGGCCGGTCGGCGCGGGCTGCGGCCCCCAGCGCGCGCAGCCTGGTGCTCGACCACACCCACACGCGCGAACGCATCGACCTGGTGTACGCCTCGGGCGAGCACTACCTGCCGCAGGCGCTAGGCTCGCTGAACCATTTCCTGCGCGACCATTATTCGGGCGAGGTCGGCCAGATCGACCCGCAGTTGTTCGACCTGCTGCACGCCGTGCGGCTGGCGCTGGGCTCGGGAGCACCGCGGTCCTATCAAATCATTTCAGGTTACCGCAGCCCACTCACCAACGCCCGGCTGCGCAGCACGCGCGGTGGCGGTGTGGCCAGCCACAGCCTGCACATGGAGGGCATGGCCATCGACGTCCGCCTGCCCGGCGTGCCGCTGGCCGAGTTGCGCGATGCGGCCCTGTCGCTCAAGGCGGGCGGCGTGGGTTACTACCCGCGCGACCAGTTCGTCCACATCGACACCGGACGCGTGCGCACCTGGTAATTCCCTTTCGGAATAAGCCGACAGGCTAGTGTAGTGTTCGATGCTTGGCGGCACAAATAAAAGCGATGCGTTTTGGCGCAGGGCAAGGCGCACACCGCAGCGATAGCCGTAGCTATCGCGAGGATTTGCAACACCGCCATGCGTCAAAAGGCGCGGTTTTATGTGCCGCATAGCGTCGAACACTGCACTAGCCCTCGAACTGCGGCTGCAACTGCCGCAGGCGACGCAGCGCCATGGCGGCGGCGGCGGTGCGGGTCTCGACCCCCAGTTTGGCAAACACATGCTCCAGGTGTTTCTTCACGGTCATCGGGCTG
>JALNWC010000409.1 GCA_023231075.1 Rhodoferax sp. | reverse complement strand
GCGGGCGCATTGCGTCGTTGCTACTCGCTTGTGTGGCATAGCCACACGGCACTCGCAGCGCCTAGCACTGCATCCCGCCAGCGCTCGCCATAAACGGGACATTGGCAATTTCCGCATCCCTAAAGGGATACCCCATGATTTTGTACAGCATCTTTTGCTGGACTTTTCTGATCTGATTGCATCGGACGCATTTACCCAGCGGGCACGGCATCCAAGTTTTCCCAAAGCGTTTACCCGAGGCCGCAAACTGCCGCTGCCAGCGCTCATTGCTGCGCTGCTTTCGATGCGCGCAGGCTCCCGGCAAACCCTTCTGGATACCTTCTTCACCAATCTTCAAGCCAGTGTTGGCGGCGGTGGCGAGATGGTTCGTGGTGTATCTGACCGTGCCTTTGCCAAGGCCCGCTCGCATTTGCACATGCCAGCGCTGAATTGGCTCAACGACTGGGTCATTGCTCGCGCAGAAACGGCGGGCATCGTCAAGCGCTGGCGTGGGGTTGCGGCAGGTGGCGGCGCACGCCAGTGTTCACAGTGCCGATACCTCTGAGCGGGCGATGCTGATGCAGGCACTGGCGTGTTTGGGGCCCGATGACGTTTTGTTGCTTGACCGGGGCTAACCAGCTGCCTGGCTGGTGTCGTTGCTGTGTGAGCGAGGGATTCGCTTCTGTATGCGTTGCGACAAGGAGGTCACCGGCTGGTCGGCAGTCAAGCAGTTTTTTCGATCTGGCTCGCAGCAGGCTAATGTGACGTTGAGCGCGCCCAGCGCTCAGGATGTGCAGGATTGGGGATGTTCGCCCGCCGCCCCTGAGGTGCGACTGGTTCGCAACGTGTCCGCCAATGCCCGGGTGCGTGTGATGGCAACGAATCTGGACCCTGTGGATTTCCCCTGGGAGTGCTTTGGTGAGCTTTATCACAAGCGCTGGCGTATCGAGGAGGCGTTCAAGCGGCTTAAACATCACATGAAGTTGGAGGCCGTCTCTGGTCTGAGTCAGCAGGCGGTGATTGTGGCATTTTTGGCATGTTGGCTAAAGTTCATTGCTAATCAGGTTGGGGTATGGCTCGCAATCCACCCCCACCAGAAAATCGGCAACCCATCCTCTTGGCCTTTGGCGCAGCAGTTCGCCAACGCCGTAAGGACAAGGGTTTTTCTCAAGAGGCTTTCGCTGATGAGTGCGAAATTGACCGAAGCTACATGGGCGGCGTTGAGCGTGGTGAGCGCAACATTGCGCTCACCAACGTTGAAAAAATCATCTCGGCTTTGGGGCTGCAACCGTCCGATTTCTTCAAAGCGCTGGACAAACCTGTCAAAGACAAGGTGCAGTAGCCAGCATATTGGCTTGTGATTTGCCAAGGCCCGCTAAAATTTGCCCATGAGCACCGTAACCATGAACATTTCCCTGACCGACGACTTGAAGGCTTTTGTGGATGCACGCATCCAGGCCAGAGGCTACAGATCGACCAGTGAGTACATGCGGGATCTGGTGCGGCGCGATGAAGAGCGGGCCAGCGAAGAGCGCTTCAAGGAACTGATTCAGGCTGGGCTGGACTCCGGGCCAGACCCGCGTTCATGGGAAGATTTACGCGAAGCATGGATGGGGCGCATTGAAGCTGCGCGCAGCGCTAAAACCAATTGAAGCGCATCGTCTTATTTACCCAGGCGACCCACGACCTGGAGCGGGCGTTTGATTACTATTTTGATGTTGCAAACCTGCAGGTTGCGGAACGCCTTCGAGACGCAGTTACCGAGGCGCTCGACCACATCCAACGCCATCCGGCCATCGGTTCCATGCGCTACGCCTTGACCGATGTCAAACCGCCACTTCGATTCTGGACCTTGAACCATTTCCCATATGCGGTGTTTTACTTTGCCCGCTCTGAACACATCGACATCGTTCGCGTGTTGCACCAGTCTGCTGACATACCCCGACACCTGCAAGCTTGAACCCGAAACCCCACCATGCCCTTTCTCGACGAAACCCGGCGCCGCCGTACTTTTGCCATCATTTCGCACCCCGACGCGGGTAAAACCACGCTGACCGAAAAACTCTTGCTGTTCTCGGGCGCGATCCAGATCGCGGGCTCGGTGAAAGCGCGCAAGGCCACGCGCCATGCCACCAGCGACTGGATGGAGATCGAAAAACAGCGCGGCATTTCGGTGGCCAGCTCGGTCATGCAAATGGTCTACCGCGACCACGTCATCAACCTGCTCGACACCCCCGGCCACAAGGACTTCTCCGAGGACACCTACCGCGTGCTGACCGCGGTCGATTCAGCGCTGATGGTGATCGACGCGGCCAACGGCGTCGAGTCCCAAACCCGCCGCCTGATTGAGGTCTGCCGCCAGCGCGACACGCCGATCATCACCTTCATCAACAAGATGGACCGCGAGGTGCGCGACCCGCTCGACATTCTCGACGAGGTCGAGCGCGAGCTCGGCATGCCCTGCGTGCCCATGACCTGGCCGGTCGGCCAGGGCAAGACCTTTGGCGGCATCATCAATTTGCGCACCCAGACCATGACGGTGTTTGAGTCGGGCAGCGAGCGGCTGCCGCAGGACTTCGAGGCCATGCCTTTGAGCGACCCGACGGCTTTGCAAAAACGCTTCGGCCACGAATGGGACACGGCCCTGGAAAGCATGGAACTGGCCACCGGCGCCAGCCCCAAGTTCGACCGCGCGGCCTTTCTGGCGGGCAAGCAAACCCCGGTGTTCTTCGGCTCGGGCGTGAACAACTTCGGTGTCATGGAAGTGCTCGACGCGCTGGTCGACCTGGCGCCCTCGCCGGGGCCGCGCACCAGCTCGTTCGTGGTCAACAAGCAGCCGGTCATCAAGCAGGTGCAGCCCGAGGACGACGCTTTTTCAGGCGTGGTGTTCAAGGTGCAGGCCAACATGGACGCCAACCACCGCGACCGCATCGCCTTTGTGCGCATCGCTTCGGGCAAATACACCCCCGGCATGAAACTCAAGGTGATGAGGACGGCCAAGGAGCTGCGCCCAACCAGCGTGGTGACCTTCATGAGCCAGCGCCGCGAGGCGGTGGAAGAAGCCTATGCCGGCGACATTGTGGGCTTTACCACCCACGGCGGCGTGCAACTGGGCGACACCATCACCGACGGTTCGGTGAACCTGCTGTTCACCGGCCTGCCGTTTTTTGCACCCGAGATGTTCATGACCGTGGTGCTGAAAAACGCGCTGCGCCCCAAACAATTGCAACAAGGTCTGGCGCCACTGGGCGAAGAAGGCGCGATCCAGGTGTTCAAACCCGAGATGGGCGGCAACATGCTGCTCGGCGCCATCGGCCAGTTGCAGTTTGAAGTGGTGCAGCACCGCCTCAAAGGCGAATACGACGCCGACGTGCGGCTGGAGAGCAGCCAGTACACCGGC
>JALNWC010000408.1 GCA_023231075.1 Rhodoferax sp. | reverse complement strand
CCCGCCATGTCCTTGGCGGCCAGCAACGGCGTGCCATCCAGCGGCCATTGGACCCCGACCGTGGGGTCGTTCCACAGCAGGCTGCGCTCATGCTCGGGGTACCAGTAGTCGGTGGTTTTGTACAAAAACTCGGCGCTGTCGCTGGTCACCAGAAAACCGTGGGCAAAACCCGGCGGAATCCAGAGCTGGCGCTTGTTCTCGCTTGAGAGCACGACACCCTCCCATTGGCCAAAGTGGGGCGAGCTGCGGCGCATGTCCACCGCCACGTCAAACACCTCGCCCTGGGTGACGCGCACCAGCTTGCCTTGTGCATGCGCGATCTGGTAGTGCAGGCCGCGCAGCACGCCCTTGGCTGATTTGCTGTGGTTGTCCTGCACAAATTGCACGTCGAGGCCGGTGCATTGGGCAAAGTCGCGCGCGTTGAAACTCTCAAAAAAGAAGCCGCGGGCATCGCCGAAAACCTTGGGTTCAAGAATCAGCACGCCGGGCAGGGCGGTCGGGGTGACGGTGTAAGGCATGATGCTATTTCAGCAGGTTCAGCAAATACTGGCCATAGCCATTTTTGGACAGGGGCGAGGCGAGTTTCAGAATCTGCTCGGCGTCGATCCAGCCCTGGCCAAAAGCAATTTCTTCGGGGCAGGCCACCTGCAAACCCTGGCGTTTTTGCAGGGTGGCAATGAAGCTGGCGGCTTCGAGCAGGCTGTCGTGGGTGCCGGTGTCGAGCCAGGCGTAGCCGCGGCCCATGATTTCGACGTTGAGCTGGCCCTGCTCCAGGTAGCGCCGGTTGACGTCGGTAATTTCCAGCTCGCCGCGCGGTGACGGTTGGATGCTGGCGGCAATGTCGCACACCTGGTGATCGTAAAAGTACAGGCCGGTGACGGCGTAATTGCTCTTGGGTGCTTTGGGCTTTTCCTCGATGCTGATGGCGCGCTTGTGGGCATCGAACGCGACCACGCCGTAACGCTCCGGGTCGTGCACATGGTAGGCAAAGACACTTGCACCGCTGGTCTGAGCATTGGCGTTGGCCAACAGTTTGACCAGGTCGTGCCCGTAAAAAATGTTGTCGCCCAGCACCAGTGCACTCGGCTGGCCGGCCACGAAGTCGCGCCCGATGATGAACGCCTGCGCCAGGCCGTCGGGACGGGGCTGCACCGCGTAGCTGATCGACATGCCCCACGGGCTGCCGTCGCCGAGCAGTTCGGCAAAGCGCGGCGTGTCGTGCGGTGTCGAAATCACCAGCACCTCACGAATCCCGGCCAGCATGAGCGTGCTCAAGGGGTAGTAGATCATGGGCTTGTCGTAAACCGGCATGAGCTGTTTGCTGACCGCCTGGGTGACCGGGTAAAGCCGGGTGCCGGAGCCGCCAGCGAGGATGATGCCTTTGCGTTGTGTCATTTTTGGGGTCCCTCGGGATTTGGATGGGGTCGCCACCACGGTGTCTATGTGGTAGCCAGTACTTCTTCCAGCATCCGGTCCACCCCGGTTTGCCAGCTTGGCAGGTTCAGGCCAAACGTGGCCTGCAGCTTGCGGGTGTCCAGGCGCGAGTTGCAAGGTCGTTGAGCCGGCGTGGGGAAGGCGCTGGTGGGCACGGGTCTGAGCTCCCGGGCCTTGATCTGTCGGGTCGGCTGCAACTGCTGCGCTTGTGCAATGACGTGTTGGGCGTACTCAAACCAGGTCGTGCAGCCACCGGCCACCAGGTGGTAAATGCCGGCCAGGGCCTGCGCGGCTGCACCCGGTTGAGTCGCCTGGCAGATGGCGTGCGCGGTCACGTCGGCAATCAGCTCGGCACCGGTGGGGGCGCCGAACTGGTCGTTGATGACCGTGAGCTGCTCGCGTTCCTGCGCCAGACGCAGCATGGTTTTGACAAAGTTGCCGCCGCGCGCAGAATGGACCCAACTGGTCCTGAAGATCAGGTGCTTCGCATGGTGCTGCGTGATGCCTTGCTCGCCGTCCCGTTTGGTCCGGCCGTAAACGCTCAGGGGGGCCGGTGTGTCGGTCTCCTGCCAGGCAAGGATGCCACTGCCGTCGAACACGTAGTCGGTGCTGTAGTGCACCAGCCAGGCCCCCAGCTCGGCGGCTTCGATCGCCAGCACCTCGGGCGCCTGGGCGTTGATGACGCGTGCCAGCTCGGGTTCACCCTCGGCCTTGTCCACCGCGGTGTAGGCCGCGGCGTTCACGATCACCTGGGGTCCGATGGCGCGCACGGTGTCGGCCAGACCCGCCAAGTTGCCGAGGTCACCGCAATACGCGGTGCTATGGCGGTCCAGCGCAATGAGCTCACCCAGCGGCGCCAGGCTGCGCTGCAACTCCCAGCCGACCTGGCCGTTTTTTCCGAGGAGAAGGATTTTCATAGCGTGGCCATCGCGGCGAGGGCGCCGCTCCTACAAAGAAGCATCATGCTGCCGTCGCGTATTGCTTCTGCACCCATTCCCGGTAGGCGCCGCTCTGCACATGGGCCACCCAGTCGGGGTTATCGAGGTACCACTGCACGGTCTTGCGGATGCCGGACTCAAAGGTCTCGGCTGGCTTCCAGCCCAGTTCGCGCTCCAGCTTGCGCGCGTCGATGGCGTAACGGCGGTCGTGGCCGGGGCGGTCGGTGACATAGGTGATCTGCTCCCGGTAAGGCTTGCCGTCGGCACGCGGGCGCAACTCATCAAGCAGGGCGCAGACGGTGTGCACGATGTCGATGTTGGCCTTCTCGTTCCAGCCCCCGACGTTGTAGATTTCACCCAGACGGCCGGCCTCGAGCACGCGGCGGATGGCGCTGCAGTGGTCCTTCACAAAAAGCCAGTCACGGATCTGCTGGCCATCGCCATAAACCGGCAAGGCTTTGCCGGCCAGCGCGTTGACGATCATCAGCGGGATGAGCTTTTCCGGGAAGTGGTAGGGGCCATAGTTGTTGGAGCAATTGGTGGTGAGCACCGGCAGGCCGTAGGTGTGGTGCCAGGCGCGCACCAGGTGGTCGCTGGCGGCCTTGCTGGCGGAATAGGGGCTGTTGGGCTCGATGTGGCTGGTCTCGGTGAAGGCGGGCTCGTCTTTTTTGAGTGAACCATAGACCTCGTCGGTGGACACATGTAAAAAGCGGAAACTGTCTTTTGTGGGCGCGACGCCCCCGTCGCGATTCTCCTGCGGCAGCGTGGACCAGTAGCCGCGCACCGACTCCAACAGCTTGAAGGTGCCGACGATATTGGTCTGGATGAACTCACCGGGGCCGTGGATGGAGCGGTCGACATGGCTTTCAGCGGCAAAGTTGATGACCGCGCGGGGCTGGTGCATTGCCAGCAACTGCGTGACCAGTGCCGCATCGCCAATGTCGCCCTGCACCAGCGTGTGGCGCGTGTCGCCCTGCAGGCTTTGCAGCGTTTCAGGGTTGCCGGCGTAGGTGAGTTTGTCGAGGT
>JALNWC010000407.1 GCA_023231075.1 Rhodoferax sp. | reverse complement strand
CGTCTTTGGAAAACAATTTGAGCGCTGCCAGTGCCGAATCCAGCTCGCCGCGCATGCGGTTGTTGTTGATGACATCCTCGGCATCTGCTGGAAACGCCACTTCGGCCGCGGTGACAGCGTCGACCACCCTGTCACCCTGGATCACCAGAATCTTGTCGCCAGCGACCTTCACCGCATCGTCCGACAGCGCTTGCAGAAAGGCAGCAGTCTTGTCGTCGGCCGAGAGCATGGCTTTGGCCAACGCTTCGACGCGGCTGTCGGTTTCACCAACGGTGATGCCCTTGACCTGGTCAGCCGTCAAGGCATGAACCTGGGCGGCGAACAGCAGGGCGGCGATGGCTAAGTAATGTCGCATGGGTTCTTTGTTTGGTTTCTTTTGGTCAAAGACCTTGAGGCAGAGTTGTAGATGCCGCTGACATCGGGGCAGATGGTTCCGCGAATGATAGGGGTAGGAAAGGACACCGTCCTCCCCTCCCTCCGAACCGTGCGTGCGGTTCTCCCGCACACGGCTCTCCAGTTAGTGGTTTGCTCATCGGGATTGGCTCGCTCGGTGGGCTGTTGCCATGGTGAACAGTCCCAGGTTTGCGAAGTAAATATTTGGCCATCGTCTGTGATCGTCGTAGCAGCGCCCCATTCCCGGTCGCTTTTCCTGCTTGCGCAGGACTGCCCTCATTCGCCTGCGAATGAACCCATCGAGCGACCCGAACGTGGTGCGGTCAGCATGTTTGAAATACCCAAACCATCCTCTGATCATCGGAGTCAGGCCATCAATGATGGTGCACAAACTGTCACCTCGGGTGCGTTTTGTTTTCTCGCGCACCTTGTCCTTGAAGCCTTTGAGACTCTTGTCCCGCACCCAGCGCCGTCCTGCCTCGAAGCGGTAGCCCAGAAATTCAAAGCCTTGTCCCTTGATCAGACAATCCCCGATGTGGGTTTTATCCGGGTGCAGGGTCAGCCCGTTTTCTTCTACCCATACTTTGACCTCCTCCAGTGCCGCTTGCGCTTGTGACGCACTTTGGCACAGGATGACGAAGTCGTCAGCGTAGCGCACCATGCGGTAGCCCAGCTTTGACATCTTGACGTCCAAGGGGTGCAGGTACAAGTTGGCCAGCAACGGGCTGATGACAGCGCCTTGTGGGGTGCCTGCCGTTGGTGTCCATCTCTGCAAGTCCCGAACAATGTCTTGTTGCAGCCAGCTCGCCAGCAGTTGCAGTAGGCGACCGTCGCTGATGTGCTCCTCGATTCTCTGTGCCAGCAGGTCGTGCGGGATGCTGTCGAAGTAGCCCTTGAGGTCAGCGTCCACCACGTGGGTGTAGCCTTCTTTGAGGTGCCCATCGACTTCCCGCAGCGCGTCCTTGCAGCCTTTGCCCGGTCGAAATCCGTAGCTTATGTCCAGAAATTCTTTCTCAAAGATAGGCTCGATCACCCGTTTGACCGCCGTTTGCACGATTCGGTCTTTGACGGTGGGGATGCCCAAGGGCCGCGTTTTACCGCCTGCTTTGGGTATTTCCACCCGCCGCACCGCTTGGGGCCTGTACTTGCCTTGTTCGAGGTCTCTGGCCAGTTCGCCCAAATACACCTGTTCATTGGCGGCAAAGCCTTGCACACTTTGCCTGTCTATGCCTGCGGCTCCCTTGTTCGCTTTGACTTGTTGCCAAGCCGCTTGCAGGGTGCCTGGGCGATAGACTTTGTCGATCAGACTGAACCACTTGTTTCCTTTGACGCCGTTGCCCAGCGCCGCCAACATACGCTCTGTCCAGATCGCACGATCCACCCACGCCCATTGCGGTGGGGCAGATTCAGTTTGTTTAGCCTTTTCTGGCACTGTCACTGAGTCGCTCATGCGTTCATACTTTCTGGTCTTTGCGTCTCCACTTTCCTACCACCCTTTCCTCACGCGGCTTTCCTACTCCGCGCTTCTCAGGCTGGCGTCTGCAAAGTTTAGGCACGAGGGGCGCGCCCCGTTTTAAACATCCGTTTCCAGACCGTTTGGCCTTGTTCTGCTCTTGCCGCCCATCGGTACTACGATGGTTCTGACTCCTGCCCGCCGTCACCTCGGCTGACAGGTCTCCCCGCTTATCTCGCTACACCTGTCCAACATTGCGCCTCCACCCACGTGATGTACCCCGGCATCGCTTTACACGCCAAACCTCAGCGTACCGGGCGAGTTTCGGGCTTCGCCTTGAGAGAGGAGGCTCGCCGTCACATCCCGCCGAAACGAGTTCGTCATCCTGCGCACTGCCAGTTCGCACTCCGGTTGCTCTCCACCCCGCCTCACAGCGACGCAGTTACCTTCGGCTACAGGGTCTTGGCTTGCCCTGACACGGACTTGCACCGCGCTGATGTGGCGCCTTCACGGGCGCACTCCCCCGCCCGCTGGTGCGGGCTCCTCCTTGATTTCGCTGCACCATCCGCTCCAGTGTCAGCGTCAGCCGACGCTGTAGGCACGTTGGAACTGGGTACCCCAGACCTGGCTGCCCCAACACAGTGGCTAACTCAGGACGGCGTGGTGCTCAGTGCAGCGGCATCAAGGAGAAGGCCGCAGGCCGGGCGACAGCCGCGGAGCTGAGCACCACGTCGTCCTGAGTTCACACGCACCTCAGGCCAATGGTGGCACCCAACCAACTGCTACCTACTTCTTCGCAGGCTCGTCAGGCTTGGCGGCATTGCCTTCGATGTACGGTGACCATGGCTTGGCTTTCACCGGGCCGGGGGTCTTCCAGACCACGTTGAACTGGCCGTCGGCCTTGATCTCGCCAATGAACACGCTCTTGTGCAGGTGGTGGTTTTTCTCGTCCATCTTGCTAACAATGCCGCTGGGCGCCTTGAAGGTCTGGCCGGCCATGGCGGCGATGACCTTGTCGGTGTCGGTGGACTTGGCCTTTTCAACCGCCTGCTTCCACATGTTGATACCGATGTAGGTGGCTTCCATCGGGTCGTTGGTCAAAGGTTTGTCCGAGCCGGGCAGCTTCTTGGCCTTGGCGTAGGCCGACCACTTCTTGATGAACTCGGTGTTGGTCGGGTTTTTGATGGACTGAAAGTAGTTCCAGGCGGCCAGGTGGCCGACCAGCGGTTTGGTGTCGACACCGCGCAGCTCTTCCTCACCCACGCTGAACGCCACCACGGGCACGTCCTTGGCTTTCAGGCCCGCGTTGCCGAGTTCTTTGTAAAAGGGCACGTTGGAGTCCCCGTTGATGGTGGACACCACAGCGGTCTTGCCACCGGCTGAAAATTTCTTGATGTCAGCCACGATGGTCTGGTAATCCGAGTGGCCAAACGGCGTGTATTTTTCATCGATGTCTTTGTCGGCCACGCCTTTGCTCTTGAGGTAGGCGCGCAGGATTTTGTTGGTGGTGCGGGGGTACACGTAGTCGGTGCCCAGCAGCACCCAGCGCTTGG
>JALNWC010000406.1 GCA_023231075.1 Rhodoferax sp. | reverse complement strand
TGCCAGTGTGAGCTTGGGGTCGGGCAACGAACGCCAGACCGCAGTCAACGTGGGTAGCAACCAGGGCAAATGGTATTTCCAGGCGGGGGCATCTTACGTCGACAGCGACAACTTTCCCCTGTCGGACGACTTCAAGCCAACCACCACAGAAAACGGTGGCGCTCGGGAAAATTCGTACCGCCAAGACAAAAAGCTCTCACTCAAGCTGGGTTTGACCCCCAACACCAGTGACGAATACACGATCAGTTACTACAAGCAAGACGGTGTCAAAGGGCAACCGCCTTCGACCATTCCAACAGCCGCCCGCTATTGGCAGTGGCCTTTCTGGAACAAGGAAAGTGTTTACTTTGTCTCGAAAACCGCGCTGGGCGCACATGAGTTGCTCAAGGTTCGGCTCTACCAGGACAAGTTTGACAACTCGATCAAAGGTTTTACCAACAGCAGTTACAGCGTGCTGAAGACCAGTGGCTCGGGCAGTATCAGTAGCGACGGTGTCAGCATTTATGACGACAAGACGCTGGGTGGCTCGCTGGAGCTGGAATCAACGCGCTTTGCAGCCCACACGCTGCGTTTGGTGACCCATTACAAAGAGGACAAACATCGCAGCCATGAAGCCAGTGGTCTGGTCGTGGAGGAGTACAAGGACACGCTGCAGTCTTTTGCCGCCGAAGACAACATCGAACTGGCAACCCAGGTGATGTTGTCGCTGGGCTTGGCACACCACGAATTGCGACCGGGCATGTTATTCAGTCGGGGCAATGCCTATTCTCTGCCAAGTGCAAAATCTGCCGACAACGCTCAGGCCGGACTTTTTTACGACTACTCGGCAGCGGCACGGTTTTACGCCACGCTGGCCCAGAAATCCCGCTTGCCCACCTTGAAGGACCGTTATTCGGCACGGTTGGGCACATTCATTGAAAACCCGGGTTTGCAGCCAGAAACCTCCGTCAATTATGAAGTGGGCTACCAGGGCAGCCCCTGGACAGGTGCCAAGGCCGAGGCTGCGATTTTTTACAGCGACATCACCGACAAGATTCAGTCGGTGGCCAATGTGTCTGGCACCAAGTCGCAGATGCAAAACGTGGGCAAGGCTGAGGCCACCGGTCTGGAGCTGGGTCTGAAGAGCCCGGTGAACGCCTGGCTGGAGCTGGGTGCCAACTACACCAATATGTTTCTGAAAAACGTCAGCAGCCCGGCCTCGAAAATCACCGATGTGCCGCGTGAAAAACTCACGCTGCATGCCGTGCTGCGGCCCGCGTCACAGGTCGAGATCATCGGTTTTGTGGAATCCAACAGCGCCCGCTGGGCATCTGACAAGGTCGAGTTGGGCGGTTTCACCACGCTCAACGTCAAGGCGGTGTATCGGCCATCACCCAAGCTCACAGCGCAGGTGGGGGTGAACAACCTGACTGACCAAAACTATTTCTTGTCTGATGGATTTCCGAATCCGGGCCGGATGTGGTTCGCCAACCTCAGTTACCAGTTTTAACCAAGGAGTGCAATATGCGCCAAGACTTCAATTTTTCAAGACGAACCTTTATCGCGGGTGTTTCGGCATGGGGCCTGGGCAGCAGTCGCTGGGCCAGCGCAGCAGCGGTGCAGCCGGTGGTGGTGGTGACCAGTTTTCAGGATGAACTGGTTTCCCGGTTTGAAACCGCGTTCGAAAAAGCGCACCCCGAGTACCGGCTGCAAGTGGTCTGGCGCATGCCCAATGATGCAGCCGCCTACTTGCGCCAGCCCAGCCAAAGTGGCGTGGATGTGTATTGGTCAGCCTCACCACGCACCTTTGCCAGCCTAGCCCGCGAGGGTGTCTGGCGCAAGCTGCCGGTGGATCGTGCTGGCCTGCCCGAGCAAGTGGGAAACACCGCGCTGGCCGACAAGGATGGTTATTACACGGCTACCGAAATGGCAGGTTTTGGTTTCGCCATTTCGCAGCCAGCACTTGCCGCCAAAAATCTGGCCACACCCACCGACTGGACTGACCTGGCAGACCCACGGCTGGCCGGGCAAATTGCCTTGCCGATCCCGGCACGGGTAGGTTTTGCGCCACCCATAGTGGAAATTGTTCTGCAGGCCTACGGCTGGGAGCGCGGCTGGGCCTTGTGGAGCCAGATCGCCGCCAATGCGGTGCTGGTGGATCGGGGGGCCACTTTTGTGACCGACGAGGTCAGTAGCGGGCGTTGTGCCATCGGTGTATCCATCGATTTTTTTGTCAATTCAGCCATTGCCAACGGTGCCAAACTGCGTTTTGTGTACCCGCAGCACACCGGGGTCAACCCAGCCCATGTGGCCATCACCCGTTCAAGTAAAAACCCATTGGGGGCCGCAGCATTTGCGGACTTTTTGCTATCAAAAAGTGGTCAAAAGATCCTGGCTCACCCGGACATCCGTCGCCTGCCGGTACGCCCGTCTGCCTACGAAGGTTTGCCAGCGGCTTATTTCAACCCCTTTGCTGCTGCGTCTTCGGGTGGCTTGCAATTTGACAGTGATGCCGCGCGGCCACGCCTCGGGGTGAGCAGTGCCATCTTTCAGCACATGCTGGTTTTGCCGCATGGCGAACTCAAGGCCTTGTGGCAACGTGTACGCAGCGCTGAAGCCAGCGGGAAATCCGTCGCCGCTGCGCGCAAACTGCTGGAGACTCCCCCTGTGACCGAAACCCAGGCGGCGAACGAGTCCTTGCGCCGCCAAATCGGCAACCGGGTGGAGGGCAGCCCTGAGCAGGCGCTTTCCCCTGTGGAAACCGACTGGCAGAGCGTGTGCCAGGAACAGCGCCAGACCGCCAAACGTTTGCTCGACGAGGCAGGTGTATGAAGCTCAAGCGCATCGTGACCGTCGTCGCGCTCGGTGTGACCTGGTTGGGGCTGGCAGCTGCGCCGAGTGAGGCCCCATCGGAGACGGATCGGGAGGCGCTGAGTCGCCCCATGGCTGATCTGAGCGCCGCAGAGCTGACCCTTTTCCAGCAAGGGCGCAGCTTGGTGCGCCAGAGTTGGGTTGTGGCGCCAGCCGGGAATCGGGAGGTCAATGGGCTTGGACCTCTTTATAACCGGCTGGCCTGCATTTCATGCCACCCCAAAAACGGCCGTGGCGGCGCACCAGATGGGCCGCAGCAACGTATGCAGTCCATGCTGGTGCGCCTGTCGGTGCCCGGCCTGGGTGCACACGGCGGGCCACGACCCCACCCGGCTTATGGCGACCAGTTGAACGAAGAAGGCATTCCCGGTGTGACGGGTGAAGGGCGGGCGCACATTCGGTGGCTGACTTCCAGAGCGATGCTGGCTGGCGGCGAAAGCATTGAGTTGCGCCGCCCCCGGGTGAGTTTTGATGAACTGGGCTACGGCCCCCAGGGCAAGGTGCAGGTTTCGCTGCGGGTGTCACCCCATGTAGCGGGCCTGGGGCTGCTGGAAAC
>JALNWC010000405.1 GCA_023231075.1 Rhodoferax sp. | reverse complement strand
TCACAGTTGCCGCCAGTGCTGTCATGACCGACCAGCTCGCGAAGTGCGCCATCACCCGCACGTTTGCTTACGGTGAACAGGTCGAAGTCACGCCCTTCTTCAACCTCGTTCATGTCCTGAATCTCGGCGCGGCATTCAGCTTTCTGGCGAACGCTGGCGGCTGGCAACGTTACTTTTTCATCACGCTGGGTCTGGTCGTTTCTGCCTGGCTGGGACGCATGCTGTGTCAGCGCCTACCCCGTCTAGAAGCGGTGGGCTACAGCCTGATCCTTGGTGGTGCGCTCGGCAATGTCGCGGATCGTGTGTTGCGCGGACAGGTTGTGGATTTCCTTGACTTTCATTGGTGGCTTGTGCATTGGCCCGCATTTAACGTCGCTGATGTGGCGATCACATTGGGCGCTGCTCTGCTCATCGTGCATGGGCTATTCCATGGCAAAGCCGTAGACTTAAAATCAATTGAGAAATTCAATCATTCACAATAATGCAATCTGAGAATTCCCATGCCTTGCCGAGCACCTTATCGTTGGCTGAGAGCGAAAAAATAGTGCCCGGTGGAATCATGTAGCGATGGGAAGCGTTGACCAATACCTCAAGGCAGCAGAGCGCGAAAACACGCTGCTGAGCTACGCCTCGGCTGTACGGCACTTTGAGGAAGAGTGGAAAGGCCTGTTGCCTGCAAGCAGTGATGCCGTTGCGCGTTACCTGGCAGATTACGCAGCGACCCTTTCGGGGAGCACATTGCGCCACCGATTGGCAGCGTTGTCGCGCTGGCACGTAGACCAGGGTTTTACAGACCCCACCAAGAGCCCCACCATCCGGCAGCTCCTCAAAGGCATTCGTTCCGTGCACAACGCCCCGGAAAAAAAAGCCCGGCCATTGGAGTTGGACGTACTGGAACGGGTGGATGCGTGGTAGGCACGCAATATCGCGCAAGCCCAGCGTGACGCAGACCATGCCGCCGAACTCCGTTTCACTCGGGATCGCAGCCTGATTCTGCTGGGCTTTTGGCGGGGATTCCGGTCTGATGAGTTGGTCAGGTTGTCGGTCAAAAACGTCCAGATCGTGGCGTCGGAAGGCATGACCTGCTATCTGGACCGCAGTAAGGGGGATCGCCAGGCGCTTGGCAGGGTCTACAAATGCCCATCACTGTCACGGCTGTGTCCCGTCACGGCATTCAGTCAATGGATCAGCTTGGCAAAGCTAGATCAGGGGCCGGTATACCGCAGCATGTACCGCTGGGGAAATATCGCGGATCAGGCCATGCATCCCAACAGCCTGATTCCCCTCTTGCGTAGCATGCTGTCACTGGCTGGCGTCGCCGCAGTGGACGAATACAGCAGCCATTCCCTGCGCCGCGGCTTTGCAGGCTGGGCCCGCTCCAGCGGGTGGGACCTCAAGGACTTGATGGAATATGTTGGCTGGACAGACATCAAGTCGGCAATGCGCTACCTGGAGGAAGACAACACATTCCTGCAGGCGCGTTTTGAACGTGGACTGGAAGCATCTCCAGAACAGAAAAATAGCACTTTGCCTGTGGTGCCGCCGGCCACATCGCCGGCGCCACTGCCGATTGCACCGCCCACAGTCTTGGTGCTGGTGACCATATCGCAGGAGCGTTACAGACCTCACCAATGAAAAAAGCGCTGGCCGTCGCAGCGGTCGCAGTCAGCCAGGCGAAAACAAGCAAATACCAACTGCGTTTCATGCTTGAGCCTTGGTTTTTACTGGCGTCGCTTGTGCAAGATCGGTCTTGTTGAATAACAAGAACCATACGAATATGGCGCAGACAATGTAACTGTCAGCCAGGTTGAATGCTGGCCAGTGCCATCCGCGCCAATGCAGGTCAAGGAAGTCCACTACCGCCCCAGTATGAATGCGGTCGATCAGATTGCTCGCACCTCCAGCCACCACCAGGCCACCGGCCCAGCGCTCTAAAGAGTCAGTCTTCTTGAGCAAGCAAACGAGCGTTATCGGCACTACCACGAGAATACTCACGCCAATCAGCATGGGGCGTTGCCAGCCATCAGCGTTGGCAAGAAAAGAAAATGCCGCACCTTTGTTGAGCACGTGCACGAGATTGAACCAATCGGTCACTGGGATGGCTTCACCCAGTGCAATGGTGTTAGCAAAATAAGACTTTGTCAGTCGATCCAGGCCAATCAGTGCCCCGACCAGAATGACCCAAAGCATGCGCTGGCGTTGACGCCAATAGGTAAGAAACATGAGGAGAAATCCAGAAAACTGTTGACCAGATCAGCACCGAGTGCTGACGCGATTGACAGGGATCGATTTCTCGAAGCGTTTAAAGCTTGTGTGTAGATCGATGCCCTGGTCAAACCAGGGCGTACCACTGTGGCCGTTCCGGGCGGTCTCCGGGGCCAGGACTTGATCGCACCATGCGCACTGGGGCGAGCATCAAGGTCAGAGCGACTTTATTTACGACATCGGGTTCCTGGATAGCCACCGAACAGCCTGCATGGCAGGTGCCGCAATCCAAATCGACTGAGATTGTTTTTGCAAAATCTCCACCTGAGTCTGTGCGTTCAGTGACCTGGTGTTGGTGTGTGTGGTGGCCAACGTGATTGCTTGTGATATCGCTTTCGTGTTGACAATAGCGCCCTGTTGCTGCCCAGGAGAGCTGCAACGGCATCAAAATCGTCAAAAGAATGATTAACCAGAAACGCATTTAAACATTGTAGTAGCTTTAGCGTTAAGACCTTTGCGTGCATCAAACATCTGTCCGCACCTTGCAGGTGTGAATTCTGCAGTTGATGTCGTTATAAGACCCAAATTGGATGCACGCTGGACTTCTCGGAACCGGGCACTCATGGCCGTCAGCAATCGCTGCCTAGCCGCTGCTCGCCCCAACAGTTTGTAGGCACATCAGGTGGCTATACCAGGTCGGAACTGGTGGCGTTTTTGCGCCGGATAGAGCGGCTTCATTGGTCAGATTACGAACGAACCTCGCTCCTAAAGCACTGTTGCGCGAACTGCAGCAACCAGATCGTCAGGGGCAATGACTTTTTGAGGCAAAAATGGAACAGATCGCATTGGCAAATCTTTGATCACCCCAGCACTTTGCAGTGCCATGGCCACCAGCTCTGTGCAATAGAGCTTTTTGCCGTCATCATCCAGCGCTAACTGGTCGTCAAAGGGCCGCCCCAAAAGCGATTTGGCAGCGCTTTGAACCGCATCGACTTTGTGCTCGGGTATCAGCAACACTTCACCTGCTGAAGCCTGCTCGGCATTGAAAAATACCTCCGGTTTTTCGAGCTTGGTGCCAACGCGTGGCATGGCACTTTCAATGTAGATTTGGCCATCCGGTATCAACTGCACGGCGATGCCCACATGGCTCCATTTGCCGCCACCCTGGCCGAAAAGCACCGCTTGCGTGATGGGGTCGTCGGCAAG
>JALNWC010000404.1 GCA_023231075.1 Rhodoferax sp. | reverse complement strand
GGACCACCTGTTGCAGGTCTACGTGCGCCCCGGCGACATGGACAAGACCGAGCACGCGATGACCTCGCTGATCAATTCCGTGATCTGGGACGAGGCCCGTTTTGGACTGGGACTGGACCTGGAGCGCTTCATGATCGTCGCCACCAGCGACTTCAACATGGGCGCCATGGAAAACAAGGGCCTGAACGTCTTCAACACCAAGTACGTGCTGGCGAACCAGGCCACCGCCACCGATGTCGACTTTGCCAACATCGAGAGCGTGGTCGGCCACGAGTACTTTCACAACTGGACCGGCAACCGCATCACCTGTCGCGACTGGTTCCAGCTCAGCCTGAAAGAAGGCCTGACGGTGTTCCGCGACCAGGAATTCAGCATGGACCTGTGTGCCGACGCCTCCAGCCGCGCCGTCAAGCGCATCGAGGACGTGCGGGTGCTGCGCACGGCCCAGTTTCCCGAAGACGCCGGCCCGATGGCGCACCCGGTGCGCCCCGACAGCTACATCGAGATCAACAACTTCTACACCGTCACCATTTACGAAAAGGGTGCCGAGCTGGTGCGCATGATGCAAACCCTGACCAGCGGTCAGTCCGATCCTTTGGGGCGCGAAGGTTTTGCCAGGGGCATGACGCTGTACTTCGCCCGCCACGATGGCAGCGCCGTGACCTGTGATGACTTTGCACAAGCCATAGCCGATGCGAATCCCGACTCCGCGCTGGCTAAGCTGCTGCCGCAGTTCAATCGCTGGTACAGCCAGGCCGGCACGCCCCGGCTGACCACCACCACGCACTATGACGCTACAGCCCAAACCTGCACCCTGAACTTTGCCCAGAGCTGCCCGGCCACGCCGGGTCAGGAGGCCAAGGAAGCGTTTGTGATTCCGGTCAGCCTCGGGCTGGTCGGCGCCAGCAGCGGTGCCGCCCTGCCCTTGCAGCTGCCAGGCAGTGCAGTGGCGGCAAGTGACAGCCACCTGTTCGTCATGACCCAGGCGGCTGAATCGATCACGTTCGAGAACGTGCTGGAAGAGCCCGTGCCGTCGATCCTGCGCGGTTTCAGCGCCCCGGTGATCGTCGACTTTGACTACAGCGATGCGCAACTGCTCACGCTGCTGGCCCATGACCCCGACCCGTTCAACCGCTGGGAAGCCGGCCAGCGCCTGGCCTTGCGCAGTGCCATCCACGCCATCAAGGCGGCGGGTCCTGCGACGAGCAGTCTCGATGCGGCCTTTATCTCGGCCATGCGTTCGGTGCTGCGTCACCCCACGCTGGATGCCGCCTTCAAGGAACTGGTGCTGACGCTGCCGTCCGAGACTTACATCGCCGAGCAGCTCGACCTGGTCGATCCGCAGCGCATTCACGCCGTGCGTGAAGCCATGCGCGAACAACTGGCCGCCGAGCTGGCCGCCGACTGGCAATGGGCATTTGAGGCGCATTGCCAGAACGGCGGCTACCGCCCCGACACCCTGTCCAGCGGCCGTCGCGCGCTGGCGGGTCTGGCCTTGTCGATGCTATGCCTGGCTGCCCGCACCTCAGATGACGTCATCTGGCCCGGCAAGGCCTACCAGCGCTTCAAGGACGCCGACAACATGACCGACCGCTTCAATGCCCTGAGTGCCCTGGTGCACGCCGGTCACGCGCTGGCCGCCCCGGCCCTGGCGCGTTTTCACAGCCTGTTCAAGTCAGAAGAGCTGGTGCTCGACAAATGGTTTGCGCTGCAGGCCGGCTGCACCGACCGCGGCGGCCAGGTGCTGCCAGCGGTGCGCCAGTTGCTCAAGCACCCTGACTTCCACATCCGCAACCCGAATCGCGCACGCAGCGTGATCTTCAGCTATTGCAGTGCCAACCCCGGGGCCTTCCACCGTGCCGACGCGGCGGGTTACCTGTTCTGGAGCGAGCAGGTGCTGGAGCTCGACGCCATCAACCCGCAAGTGGCGGCGCGCCTGGCACGGGCCATGGACCGCTGGAAGAAACTGGCCGAACCTTACCGCAACGCAGCTTTTGAAGCGATCAAACGCGTTGCCGCCAAGCCCGACCTGAGCAACGACGTGCGCGAGGTGGTCAGCCGCGCGCTGGCCGATTGAACAACAACATCGAGAAGAAGCACATGCCCAAGAAAACATCCCTGACGCGCTATCTGGTCGAGCAGCAGCGCCTTGAAGGCCACATCCCCTCGCAATTGCGCCTGCTGCTCGAAGTGGTGGCGCGCGCCTGCAAGCGCATCAGCCAGGCCGTCAGCAAGGGCGCGCTGGGCGATGTGATGGGCAGCGCCGAAAGCGAAAACGTGCAGGGCGAAATGCAGAAAAAGCTCGACATCATCGCCAATGAAGTGCTGATCGATGCCAACGAATGGGGCGGCCACCTGGCCGCCATGGCCAGCGAGGAAATGGAAGGCATCTACGTGGTGCCCAACCGCTACCCGCAAGGCGAATACCTGCTGATGTTTGACCCGCTGGACGGCTCCAGCAACATTGATGTCAACATCAGCATTGGCACCATCTTCAGCGTGCTGGTCAAGCCCGAAGGCGCAGGCGTGTCGGAGCAGGATTTCTTGCAGCCCGGCACCAAACAGGTAGCCGCCGGCTACTGCGTCTATGGCCCGCAAACCACGCTGGTGCTCACCGTGGGCGATGGCGTGACGGTGTTCACGCTGGACCGCGAACAAGGCTCGTTCATACTGACCGAAGAGGGCCTGCGCGTGCCTGAAGACACGAAAGAATTTGCCATCAACATGAGCAACGAACGCCATTGGGCGCCACCTGTCAGGCGCTACATTGACGAATGCCTGCAAGGCAAGGACGGCCCGCGCAACAAGGACTTCAACATGCGCTGGGTCGGCAGCATGGTGGCCGACGTGCACCGTATCCTGACCCGCGGCGGCATTTTCATGTACCCGTGGGACAAGCGCGAACCCGAAAAAGCCGGCAAATTGCGACTGCTGTACGAAGCCAATCCGATGAGCTGGCTGATCGAGCAGGCCGGCGGTGCAGCCACCGACGGCAAGCGCCGCATCATGGACATCACGCCCACCAAACTGCACGAACGTGTAAGCGTTTTCATGGGTTCAAAAAACGAAGTGGAACGGGTCACCCGCTACCACAGCGAGGCCTGAACTGACCGCTATAATTACGCTCTTTCCAAGCCGGTGTAGCTCAGTCGGTAGAGCAGCTCATTCGTAATGAGAAGGTCGGGTGTTCGATTCATCTCTCCGGCACCAATATTGACAAGGGTTCATTGCTATTAATTTAGCAGTGACCCCTTTCTCTTTCCTGATTAGCAACCATCTTCAGCCAAGCTCACCTGGTGAGCTTGTGAGGGCGTCATCTGCATCCATCTTCCAATTTTGAGGCTTGCATCATGGCCATGAACCGCATTCAAGTTCAGCCCGGTTTGTCGCTGTCGGAGTTCTACAAGCTCT
>JALNWC010000403.1 GCA_023231075.1 Rhodoferax sp. | reverse complement strand
TGCGAGAAATGCGGCGTTGAAGTCACGCAGACCAAGGTGCGCCGCGAGCGCATGGGCCACATCGATCTGGCCGCGCCCTGCGCCCACATCTGGTTCCTGAAGTCCCTGCCATCGCGCCTGGGCCTGGTGCTGGACATGACGCTGCGCGACATCGAGCGCGTGCTGTATTTTGAAGCCTACGTGGTGACCGACCCCGGCATGACCCCGCTGAAGAAGTACAGCATCATGTCGGAAGACGACTTCGACGCCAAGTTCAAGGAATACGGCGACGAGTTCCAGGCCAAGATGGGTGCCGAAGGCGTCAAGGATCTGCTGCAGAACCTCGACATCGACAGCTCCATAGAGAAACTGCGCAACGACCCGAGCGGCTCCGAACTCAAGATCAAGAAGAACACCAAGCGCCTCAAGTTGCTCGAAGCGTTCAAGAAATCCGGCATCAAGCCCGAGTGGATGGTGTTGGACGTGCTGCCGGTGCTGCCGCCCGATCTGCGCCCGCTCGTTCCCCTGGACGGTGGCCGTTTTGCCACCTCGGACCTGAACGACCTGTACCGCCGCGTCATCAACCGCAACAGCCGCCTGCGCCGCCTGCTCGAACTCAAGGCACCTGAAATCATTGCGCGCAATGAAAAGCGCATGTTGCAGGAAGCCGTTGACTCGCTGCTCGACAACGGTCGTCGCGGCAAGGCCATGACCGGCGCCAACAAGCGCGCGCTCAAGTCGCTGGCCGACATGATCAAGGGCAAGGGCGGTCGTTTCCGTCAGAACTTGCTCGGCAAGCGGGTCGACTATTCCGGCCGTTCGGTCATTGTGGTGGGCCCCACGCTCAAACTGCACCAGTGCGGTCTGCCCAAGCTGATGGCGCTGGAGTTGTTCAAGCCCTTCATTTTTGCGCGCCTGGAAGCCATGGGCATCGCCACCACCATCAAGGCCGCCAAGAAGGAAGTCGAAACCGGCACGCCGGTGGTCTGGGACATCCTCGAAGAAGTCATCAAGGAGCATCCGGTGATGCTCAACCGCGCGCCTACCTTGCACCGTCTGGGCATCCAGGCCTTTGAGCCGATCCTGATCGAAGGCAAGGCCATTCAATTGCACCCGCTGGTCTGCGCGGCCTTCAACGCCGACTTTGACGGTGACCAGATGGCGGTTCACGTGCCACTGTCCGTCGAGGCTCAAATGGAGTGCCGCACGCTGATGCTGGCCTCCAACAACGTGCTGTTCCCGTCCAACGGCGAACCCTCCATCGTGCCGTCGCAAGACGTGGTGCTGGGCCTGTACTACACCACCCGCGACCGCATCAACAGCAAGGGCGAAGGCCTGGTGTTTGCCGATACCGGCGAAGTGCAGCGCGCCTTTGACGCGGGCGAGGTTGAAATGAGCTCGCGCATCAGCGTGCGCCTGACCGAGTACACCAAGGACAAGGAAACCGGCGAACTCACGCCCAGCACCAGCCTGGTGGACACCTCGGTCGGCCGTGCCCTGTTGTCGGAAATCCTGCCCAAGGGCCTGCCGTTCGCGTTCATCAACAAGGCCTTGAAAAAGAAGGAAATTTCCCGCCTCATCAATGCCTCGTTCCGCAAGTGCGGCCTGAAAGAAACCGTGATATTTGCCGACAAATTGTTGCAATACGGTTTCCGTCTGGCCACCCGTGCCGGTATTTCCATCTCGATCGAAGACATGCTGGTGCCTACCGAAAAACCGGGCATCATCGAGCGTGCCGAAGCCGAGGTCAAGGAAATCGCCACCCAGTACACCTCGGGTCTGGTGACTGCCGGTGAGCGCTACAACAAGGTGGTCGACATCTGGGGCAAGGCCGGTGACGAAGTCTCCAAGGTGATGATGGGCCAGCTCTCCAAAGAGACGGTCATTGATCGCCATGGCAACCGGGTGCCGCAAGAGTCCTTCAACTCCATCTACATGATGGCCGACTCCGGCGCCCGCGGTTCTGCCGCCCAGATCCGCCAGGTGGCCGGTATGCGCGGTCTGATGGCCAAGCCCGACGGCTCGATCATCGAGACCCCCATTACCGCCAACTTCCGCGAAGGCCTGAACGTGCTGGAGTACTTCATCTCCACCCACGGCGCGCGCAAGGGTCTGGCCGACACCGCGTTGAAAACCGCCAACTCGGGTTACCTGACGCGTCGTCTGGTCGACGTGACGCAAGACCTGGTGGTGACCGAGCAGGACTGCGGTACCCACAACGGCTACCTGATGCGCGCCATCGTCGAAGGCGGTGAAACCATCGAATCGCTGCGTGACCGCATTCTGGGTCGCACCGCAGCCGAGGACATCCTGCACCCCGAGAACCAGTCGGTGCTGGCCCCGGCCGGCACCATGCTCGACGAAGACATGCTCGACGAGCTCGAAGTGGCGGGCGTCGACGAAGTCAAGGTGCGCACCGCGCTGACCTGCGAAACCCGTTTTGGCATTTGCGCCAAGTGCTATGGCCGCGATCTGGGCCGTGGCGGTCTGGTCAACGGTGGCGAGGCCGTCGGCGTCATTGCCGCCCAGTCGATCGGCGAGCCCGGCACCCAGCTGACCATGCGCACCTTCCACATCGGGGGTGCGGCCTCGCGCGCGGCCATCGCCTCCAGCGTCGAAGCCAAGTCCAACGGCAACATCGGCTTTAACACCACGATGCGCTATGTGACCAACGGCAAGGGCGAACTGGTGGTGATTTCCCGCTCCGGCGAGATCGTCATTCACGACGAGCATGGCCGTGAACGCGAACGCCATAAAGTGCCTTACGGCGCCATCCTGACCATCAAGCCCGACCAAACCATCAAGGCCGGCACCATTCTGGCCAACTGGGATCCGCTGACGCGCCCCATCATCACCGAGTACGCCGGTCAGGCGCGTTTCGAGAACGTCGAAGAGGGCCTGACGGTGGCCAAGCAGGTCGACGAAGTCACCGGCCTGAGCACGCTGGTGGTGATCGACCCGAAACGCCGTGGCTCGGCCAAGGTGGTGCGGCCGCAGGTCAAGCTGATCGATGCCACCGGCAACGAGGTGAAGATCCCCGGCACCGACCATGCGGTGACGATCGGTTTCCCGATCGGCGCGCTGGTGCAGGTGCGTGACGGCCAGGACGTGGGCCCCGGCGAAGTGCTGGCCCGGATCCCGGTCGAAGGTCAGAAGACCCGCGACATCACCGGCGGTCTGCCGCGTGTGGCCGAATTGTTCGAAGCCCGTTCACCCAAGGACAAGGGCGTGCTGGCCGAGATGACCGGGACCATTTCTTTCGGCAAGGAAACCAAGGGCAAGATCCGCCTGCAGATCACCGACCCCGAAGGCAAGGTCTGGGAAGAGCTCGTGCCCAAGGAAAAGAACATGCTGGTGCACGAAGGCCAGATCGTCAACAAGGGCGAAGTGGTGGTGGACGGCCCGGCCGACCCGCAGGACATCCTGCGCCTGCTGG
>JALNWC010000402.1 GCA_023231075.1 Rhodoferax sp. | reverse complement strand
GTCTGACCCACAAGCTTAATCAGTTGGGGTCAGAGCACGTCGCTGCGCGAGTGGTCTGACCCACAAGCTTAATCAGTTGGGGTCAGAGCACGTCGCTGCGCGAGTGGTCTGACCCACAAGGTCTCAGTAACGCTGCGCGACCCCGTTGTCGATGCGCACGCGGTCACCCACGCGGATGTCGTTGGCGCTGGATTGCGTCAGGGTCTGGTAGCTGCCATTGTTCAGGCGGACCGACAACTGGTAGGCGTTGACTTGCTGGGCCTGGTTGCGTTTTTCCAGTTCATGGCCGGCGTAGGCACCCCCTGCGGTTCCCAGCACGGTGGCAGCTGTTTTACCCGAGCCGCCGCCCACCTGGTTGCCCAGGATGCCACCGACCACCGCACCCGCGATGGTGCCCGCACCGATGTTGGTGCCGGTGGGGCTGTTCTGGGACACCAGCGTGATGGACTGCACCACGCCGTATTGCGTGTCGCTGCTGGTGTTCTGCTGCGGGTAGGCGGTGCCGGCGCTGGGGTAAGTGTTGGCGGTGTTCATGTCGGCGCAGGCGCCGAGCATCAGGGTGGCCACCACGGCGGATACGGCTGTCAGTTTGTTCAATGTTTTCATTTCATACTCCGGTTAATTTTTGATTCTCATCTCGTTGTTGATACGAATCACACCCTTGATACTGCCAGCCACGGCGAGGGCGCGGTCAATTTGTGGCTGGTTGTTGACAAAGCCGCTGAGTTGGACGATGCCGTCACGGGTCACCGCGGCAATGTCGGCGCTCTTGATGCTGTCGTCAGCCATCAGCGCGGCCTTGACCTGGGCGGTGATGACGGTGTCGTCAATCTTGGTGCCAATCGTGGTGGGCGCGCCCTTGAGGTTGACGCTATTGCTGACCGTGACCACGCCGGGCACGGCACGTGCAATGGCCAGCGCATGGTCAATCTGGGCCTGGTTGTCGACAAAACCGCTCAGCATCACGTCGCCCTTGCGGGTTTCAACCTTGAGGTCGAAGCTTTTGATGTCGATGTTGTCCAGCAGTGCCGCCTTGACCCGGGTGGTCAGCAGGCTGTCGTCAATTTCAGTGCCGAGGGTGGTGTTGGCCGCCGGGGCGCGGGCGGGCTCTTCCACTTTGCTGCAGCCGGCCAGGTAGAACGTCATGACACCGGCTAAAACGGTGCTAGCAAGGCGCAGGCCAGGAAGGTTTTTTGTCATTTGTTCTCCAGTTGATGAATCGCTTGGGCAAGTGACACTGTCGCTGTATTACCGACTTTGATCTGTACGCTTGCGCACAGACCCCGTGCGGAAGGCAGCCTTAGTCTTGGCGGCTTCATGAGAACCCATTCGGTGTCCCCCGCAGCTGTTTCCCAAACCAACCGCCAGGTCGTCGCACTGTCGGGTTGCTGGACGGCGCGCGGCCTGGGCGAGCATGAGAGCGATTTGGTGCGGAGTGCTGCCGGTGCGCAAGCGCTGTTGACGGTGGATGCCTCGGGCATCGAAGCCCTGGATACCGCCGGGGCCTGGGTGCTGCACACCTTGCTGGCCGGGCCGGGTGACGACGGGGCGGGGCTGAGCCTGCAGGGCTTGCCGGCTGAATTTGCCGAACTGCTGGAAAGCGTGCGCCAGCATGCCGTGGCGCTGGCCCATGAGGCCGTGCCCGCAGCAGCTGCTGTGCCATCGGTGTTGGAAAGCACCGGTCGCGGTGCGGCCGGCATGGTTGAGCAGTGGCTGGCGATGCTGAGCTTCATGGGTGAGAGCGCCCATGCGCTGGCTGAGTGGCTGCTGCACCCGTCGCGCATCCGCTGGCGGGCCGTGCTGTTCAACCTGCGCAGTGCCGGCTTCGACGCCCTGCCCATCGTGGGACTGCTGTCGTTCCTGCTGGGCGTGGTGGTGGCCTACCAGGGCGCCGACCAGCTGCGGCAATACGGGGCCAATATCTTTGTGGCGGACCTGGTGGGCTTGTCGATGTTGCGCGAGTTTGCGCCGCTGATCACCGCCATCATCGTGGCCGGGCGCTCCGGCTCGGCCTATGCGGCGCAAATCGGCACCATGGCGGTGACCGAAGAAATCGATGCCATGCGCACGCTGGGTCTGGCGCCTCAGGAACTGCTGGTCTTGCCCAAGGTGCTGGCGCTGGTGATCGCGCTGCCGCTGCTCACCGTGTTTGCCGATGTGATGGGCATTCTGGGCGGCATGCTGATGGCCAAGACGCAGTTGGATGTGGGTTTTGGTGAGTTTCTGGACCGGTTGGTCAAGGCGGTCAGCATCACCTCGTATCTGGTGGGCATTGGCAAGGCGCCGGTGTTTGCCGCCATCATTGTGGTGGTGGGTTGCTTCCAGGGCTTTCGCACCCAAGGTGGGGCCGACAGCGTGGGCCGCCAGACCACCCGCAGCGTGGTGCAGTCGATTTTTCTGGTGATCGTGGCCGACGCGCTGTTCTCGGTCGCCTTCAGCCTGCTGGACCTGTGACATGAGCCCCACAGCCACAGCCGCAAAGAGCGACATCGTCATCGACCTGCGGGAGGTGGAGACCCGCTTTGGCGCGCATGTGGTGCATCACAACCTCAATTTGCAGGTCCGCCGTGCCGAGGTCTTTGCCATCATTGGTGGCAGTGGCTCAGGCAAATCGACCTTGTTGCGCGAGATGATCCTGTTGCACCGCCCCGATGCCGGCCGCATCAAGGTGCTGGGGGTCGAGCTAAAAGACCTGTCGCCCGAGGACGCGCTGGCGTTGCGCCTGCGCTGGGGGGTGCTGTTCCAGCATGGCGGCCTGTTTGGTTCGCTCACCGTGCTGGAAAACATCGGCTTGCCGTTACGGGAACACACCCGGCTGAGCAACAAGCTGATCGATGACCTTGCCGCCTGGAAGCTCGACATGGTCGGCCTCAAGCCCGAAGTGGGCGCCCAGTACCCGGCGCAGCTCAGTGGCGGCATGATGAAACGTGCCTCGCTGGCGCGGGCGCTGGCGCTGGACCCCGAACTGCTGTTTCTGGACGAACCCACCGCCGGGCTCGACCCTGAAAGCGCGGCGGGTGTCGATGAACTGGTGCTGCGCCTGCGTGACCTGTTCGGGCTCACCATCGTCATGATTTCACACGACCTGGACCTGCTCTGGCAGGTGGCGGACCGGGTCGCCGTGCTGGGCGAGGGCAGGGTGCAGGGCGTGGGTTCCATGGCCGAGCTTGCCGACATGAACCAGTCGGCGATCCGGCCATTTTTTGAAGGTGCGCGCGGGCGCGCGGCCCAGCCTGCCTCGATCCCACCAACCCAAGCCAAGGAGCCATCATCGAAACCAAAGTGAACTACACGCTGGTCGGCGCGTTTGTGCTGACTTTGGGCGCGGCCCTGATCGCCGGTGTGCTGTGGCTGGCCTCGGGCGGCTCATGGCAGAAGCAATACGACCTGTATCTGGCCGTGGTGGACGAATCGGT
>JALNWC010000401.1 GCA_023231075.1 Rhodoferax sp. | reverse complement strand
GGCACAACATTCACCTTTCACTTCTGGTTGCGGACACCGGCTTGTGGGTGAATCCTGAGTTCCACAACCGTCTTGTGCGCGATACCGGTTCGGCAGCCATATTCCCAAGTGTTCGGCGAGCCCGGGGCCAGGGCGAGAAACGAGGTCAGATCGTCGATGGTGTGCGGTTCGACGACAACAGCTACGCCAATGGTGCAATTAAGCGTGCAGCCGGACTCGGTAAGTCTGCGGAGGGGTTTGAGGTCTGCCATATCTGGCCTCGCACATGTTACGACGAGCGCTATCACACAGCGGTCGCCAACATCGTTTTGTTACCTCGTGCATTGGCAGGCCTGTCCGACCACGCCATCGAGGTACAAGAAGCGCTCCAGTACCGGGCGTTTGAACTGTATGGATGGCATCCAGAGGGAATACAGCCACCCGTGAAACCCGAGTTCTATCCATCCAATTGGCGGGAGCCGCTGCCCGATACCTTAAACGCCAGGACTCCCTCTGCGGTCTCTGCACCTTCACGATCTGCGAGTGACAGAACATCCCAAGAGAAGCGCCGGGTACTTGCAGTTCGGATTGCAGAGTGGTCGCGCAAGCCTGACTTGAACGTGCACAAGATCATCGGGCTGGTTGCCCAAGCGCATGATGGGATCAATCGCGACGAACTCGTTTTGCAAGTCTCTAGCGTCACGCAATCAAAGAATCCATACGGTGCAGTTGCAAGCCTGCTGACCGACAGCGGCAACGCCTATGGGTGTGTCTTCGCGGACTATGGCGGAGTCATTCGCATTCATCCAGAGGTTCAAGAACAGCTTCATTCGCTTACGTGGAGCGTCAGCTAGTCGATACATCAACCACCCAGTGAGCGTAGCAAGGTTGTTGCCCTTGGAGACTCACTGTTTGACGGGCAAATTTCGGGGCCAATAATAGTGGGTGGCACCACATGGCCAAACGATCCGTTCGTTGGCCTCCGTCGGCAGCCGGTGTAGATCGTTATCCCAATCACCGTAGCAGCCGCGAAACGCAGCAAACGCGGACAGCGCGGCATCCCAAGCATGGTCTGTAGTTGCCTCCACGGATACTTGGAGCAAACCAGAAAGTAGCTCGACCATGCGCCCGTTATCTCCAGCGTAGTCGTACTTCTTTCTTGCTAGATGCCAGTGAAGAACTTTCGGGTGCGACTCCGTCACGATAAGGGCGGGGTTTACTGCCTGGCACTCAATCACGACAGAGGGGCCGTTCAAACTGAGCAAAACGCCTCCCCGTGATGCTGTTCCCAGAGGTGTGAAACTTCGTGGAAAGCCAAGTCCAAGGTATCGCCGTGCCGAAATCCACTTTCAGTGGTCAACAGCAACACGCCGACCGCCATGGAATGCCTGCAAGTCGGCAACTCTGCCTCAAAGTTATTCCAGTCAACCAACTGCCCGCTCTGGTCAAAGGCCGTCACCCCTGGACGCGCAGCGCCTCCAGGCTGCGCGCCAGACGGGCTTCCACCGGCCAGGGCTCCGCGCCCCAGCGCGCGGCCAGCAACTCGGCGCACAGCACCGAAAAGCTCAAACCGCGCGAACCCAAGCCCGCGCAAATCCATAAACCGGCTTGCTTCGAGGTTTCCAGGGGGCCGACGGCAGGCAGTCGGTCGGTGGTAACGCAGCGGGTATTTTTCCAGCTCTTGAGTTCGCCGGACTCGAATTTCTGCTGTAACGCATCGGCGAGTTCGGGCAGCAGGGGCTGCAAATGCTGCCAATTGCGGTGGTGGTTGTCCAGGTCGGGTCGCTCGGGCTGGCTGTCCGGCTGGTACGAGGAGCCCATGAACCAGGCGAATTCTCCGTTCATGGGAACGTGCGGCACCATGCTGCCCGAGCCATTGACCGGTTGGGGCGGAAAGGCGGCATCGCTGGTTTCGTCGTGCCGGGCCCAACTCAACAGGCCGCGCATGCCGTGCATGGCAGGCAGCCTGGCAAAGTCTTGGGCGCGCTCAGGCTCGTCGCGCAGCAAGCGCTGCAGCAAAGCGACTGCGCCACCGGCATGGGCCAGCACCACACGCTCGGCGCGGCACAGGACTTGGGCCTGCGCATCCAGCAGATCCCAGACACCATGGCGCTGGCGCAGTTGGCGCACTTCTGAATGGCCCATGAACGTGATGCCGGCCTGACTCAGCCAGGCCCGCACCAGCTGAGCGGGCTTGAGCCAGGCGCCCTGCGGGTGCCAGATGTCCTGCGGTGTGAGGTGCCCGCCATCGATGTCGCGCTCCAGCACACCGGAAGCTGCCCAGTCCTGGCCGGCCAGCAGCAGGCTGCGGGCTTGTTGCAGCATCAGGCGCACACCGCTGCGCGACAGTCTGGAAAGCGCACAGTCGTCCACCGACACATGCGGCACGATCAGACCGACCGGCAGGCCGGACGCACCCGCGGCCGGGGCCTCGGCCCGGTCCAGCACGGTGACCTGCCAGCCGCGCCGCGCCAGTGCTGCTGCCACACTGGCTCCGGCCAGGCCAGCGCCAATGACCGCACAACTGCCCACGGGCAATGCGGTCTCCAGGGCGGTTTGCCGGGTATTTTTCAGCGTCCAGCGCGGGTTGTAGCGGGCTTCAAGCGTGGCTGGCGCCGGGCTGGCGGTGACCGCTGCCGGCGGCTGTAGCGCATAGCCGCATTGCAACAAATGCCGCGCAAGCTCCGACAGCGCAGGTGCATGCGAGGCCCGGACGGTCAGGCGGGTGCCGCGCCGACAACAGCGCGCCAGCGCTTTGATGATCCAGAGCGAACCGGCCTCGGCGTCATCCAGACTCAAGACCACCGCATCGGCCTCAAACTGCTGCTGGCGCAGCAAATTCAGCGTGTCGCCCACGCACAGCGTCAACATGACCCGGCCCTGGTCCAGCAAAAAACGGTGAAAGCCTGGCCGCAGGCCAGCCCATTGCTCGGCGAGTTCCTGTGCCAGGTGCGCCAGCGCCGGGTCTTGGCGCACGGCGTCTGACATCGCCGCGCCGGTGGGCGGCGCCGGGGTCAACGCCACATAGTGCAACAGGCGCGAACGCTGCGGCGCAATGCGCCAGGATTGCCACGTTTGAAAAAAACGTTCGCCCAAGGCAAACTGCGTGTCAAGCAGGCGCCAGCACGCCTGCCCTTGCCAGGCGCTCCGGGGGTCTTTGTTCAGGGGCAGGAGCTGCGGTTGTTCAGGGTTAACCGCCATGGCGTGGACTTATTCCTTGGGCGGTACATAGCCCTGGGCGGCATCGGCACCCCCACCAAAAAAGTGGCTTTCCATTTGCCGGGCCAGGTACTGGCGCGCGCGCGCGTCGGCCAGATTCAGACGGTTTTCATTGACCAGCATGGTCTGGTGCTTGAGCCAGTCGGCCCAGGCCTGTTTGCTGACACTCTGCCAAATGCGCTTGCCCAGCTCGCCGGGATAGGGTGGAAAGTCGAGTCCCTCGGCTTCC
>JALNWC010000400.1 GCA_023231075.1 Rhodoferax sp. | reverse complement strand
GCCAGTCGCGCCCCGAGCGCACAAACAGTGCCTCGAAGCCGGGCACCAGTTCATCGTAGGCCGCCTGCGCGCCAAAAGCGGCGTTGTTGGCCTGTGCCACCCAGGCGTCATAGCCGCTGTAACCGCCCCAGCTCGCCTTGAGTTCGGCGTAGGCGGCCCTGAAATCCTGCATGGCTTGGTTCTTCGGCGGGGCAAGCGTTGCCAGGTCAGCAACCAAAGGCTGACCGGACGTGTAAATTTGCTGCAACCGCTCGCGCGTGCTGCGCGTCAACGCCCTGAACTGCTGACGGCGTGCGTCAAACTCGGCATAGGCCTGCCGCGCCTGCGGGCCCGCTTGCTGCGCCAACCAGTGGGCGCCGCCCAGACGCTCGACCGCGGTGGCAAAGGATTCATTGAACACCGTGTCGTCGGGCACATACAGCACCTGGTGCGACAACTCGTGAAACAGCAAACGCGCCACCTCGCCTTCGGGGTAATCAATGAAGGTGTTGAGCAGCGGGTCGCCGCCGAGCCAGTTCATCCAGCCCAGCGTGGAGTAAGCCGGCACGCCATACACGCTGGCTTCCAGCCCGGCAATGCGTTGCGCCCGGGCCTCGGCTTGCGCATCGGCCTCGGAAAAGTAAGCGCGGTAGCCCACACAACCCGCCACCGGGAAGCACCAGGTTTTCAGCGTCAGCGAAAACTCGGGCGCCACCACCACGTTCCACACCACATGGCGGCGCCGCAGGTCGGCGTAGCGCTGGTAGCTGGCGTTGTCGGGCAGGTGCAGTTCAGTCACGGCAAAACGGCGCATGTCCCGGGCCAGTCTGAGGCGTTGCTGCAAAGCCAAAGGGGTGGCGCCGTCAGCCAGCCAGTCGTCAATGGGCCGCGCCGCCTGCATCACTTGCCAATGGCCCGTGACCGACTGCCAGTAGTAGCGCGTGTCGGCACAGCCGGTCAGCCCCAGGACCAGCAGCAGGCAGGGGGCTAACATGAGTCCTTTGAGACGATTCAGCAAAGTGAGGCAACGCATGCTCTACAAGTTCAAATCCAAAGTCACCGGGGATGTGATTATGTTGCAAGCCAATGGCCAGCGCTTGCTGGAGATCATCGGCAAGCACAGCGCCGCAGAACCCGGCATCAAGGGCATTTTGTTGCCCGGGCAGATGCCGCAAGCGCTGCAGGCGCTGAAGGACGCCGTGCAACGGGAAGAGGCACAGCAAAAAGAGGCCATTGCCCAAGCCCTGGCCGAAAACCTGCCCGTGCCCCGCTTCGAGGCCATCGGCCTGCGCCAGCGCACCCTGCCTTTCATGGACATGATCAGGCAGTGCCTCAAAGACGACGAGGCGATTACCTGGGGCGTTTGACCCGTGTATGACTACTGGTAACTGCGCGCGTCCTCGATCACCTTGCCGTCGTTGGGCAGGCTGCCTGGCAGCACCACCTCGACCTGGCCGCGCAGCTTGGTCACGTCGCGAATCGCCTCCATCACTTTTTGCGCCAGGCCATCGGGGCCACCGCAAGCGGACTCAATCCTGAGCGTCATCTGGTCGTTGGCCATTTCACCGCTCACCACCAGGCGCGCCTTGGTGATTTCGGGGAAGCGCTTGGCAATGGTGTCGACCTGGCCCGGATGCACAAACATGCCGCGGATCTTGGTGGTCTGGTCGGCGCGGCCCAGCCAGCCCTTGATGCGCACATTGCTGCGCCCGCTCGGGCAAGTACCCGGCAACACCGCCGACAGGTCGCCGGTGCCAAAGCGGATCAGCGGGTAGGTGGGGTTGAGCGTGGTCACCACCACTTCGCCCACCTCGCCCTCGGCCACCGGGTCGCCGGTGCCGGGGCGCACAATTTCGAGCAGCACGCCTTCGTCCAGCACCAGCCCTTCGCGCGCAGCCGTCTCGTAGGCGATGGAGCCCAGGTCTGCCGTGGCGTAACACTGGTAGCCGACAATGCCGTGCGCGGCAAACCAGTCGCGCAAGCTGGGCGGAAAAGCCTCGCCGCCGAACATGGCCTTGGTGAGTCTGGGCAGCACGACCCCCATCTCGGCGGCTTTTTCCAGGATGATTTTCAGGAAGCTGGGGGTGCCGATGTAGCCCGCCGGTTGCAACTCGGCCATGGCCTGCACCTGCTGCTCGGTCTGCCCGGTGCCGCCCGGAAACACGGTGCAGCCCAGCGCGTGGGCACCGGTTTCCATCATCGAGCCGGCGGGCACAAAGTGGTAGCTGAAGCTGTTGTGGATCAACTCACCCGGACGAAAGCCGGCGGCAAAAATGGCGCGCGCCATGCGCCAGTAGTCCTTGGCCGTGCCTTCGGGTTCGTAAATGGGTCCCGGGCTGGCAAAGACGCGCGGCATGTGCGCACCAAACGCCGCTGCACTGAAGCCGCCAAACACGCTGCCACCGCAGCTGCGGCTGGCGATTTGCTTCTCCAGCAGTTCGTGCTTGCGCGTGACCGGCAAGCAGGCCAGTGCCGCCCGGATGGTCACAGCGGCAGGACTCACGTCCTTGAGAATTTCGGCATAAGCGGGAGACGCCAGTTTGGCATGCGCCACCTGCAGCGGCAAGGCTGCCAGCAAAGCGGCTTCGCGCACGGCGGGTTCCCGCGTTTCCAGCGCATCAAAATAATCGCTCATGTTTGTGTTCCTGAAAAAACAAAAGCTCAACCAAGGGAAGCAGTCAAGCTCAAATATCCAAATTCGTCATCGTGTTGCCCGACAGGCCTCAAGCCAGCCAGCGCTTGCGGCGCTTGTAGCTCTTGACATCCTTGAAGCTCTTGCGCTCAGCCCCGCCCATGCCGAGGTAAAACTCTTTCACGTCTTCGTTGTTGGCCAGGTCGCTGGCAATGCCGTCCATCACCACGCGCCCTGACTCCATGATGTAGCCGTAGTCGGCATATTTGAGGGCCATGTTGGTGTTTTGCTCGGCCAGCAAAAAGGTGACTTTTTCCTTGGTGTTGAGGTCTTTGACGATCTCGAACACCTCCTGCACGATCTGCGGCGCCAGCCCCATCGACGGCTCATCGAGCAGCACCATGCTGGGGTTGGTCATGAGGGCGCGGCCAATGGCGCACATTTGCTGCTCGCCGCCCGAGGTGTAAGCGGCCTGGCTGCTGCGCCGTGTTTTGAGGCGCGGGAAATAGGTGTAGACCTTGTCCAGGTTGGCCGCGATCTCACCCTTGTCTTTGCGCGTGTAGCTGCCGGTGAGCAGGTTTTCTTCGATGGTGAGGTGGGCAAAGCAATGGCGCCCCTCCATCACCTGCACCACGCCGCGCTGCACCAGGTCGGCGGGCGACAGGTTTTCGATGCGCTCGCCGCGCAACTCGATCGAACCCTTGGTCACCTCGCCGCGCTCGCCGCGCAGCAGGTTGGACACCGCGCGCAGGGTGGTGGTTTTGCCGGCGCCGTTGCCGCCCAGGATGGCCACTATTCGGCCTTCGGGCACGTTCAGGGACACGCCCTTG
>JALNWC010000399.1 GCA_023231075.1 Rhodoferax sp. | reverse complement strand
TGTTAGCGGCTGTACAAATAGGCGTAAATCTGGCGGAGTTTGAAACTGACGTGGGCAAGACAAAGGGGCCGATAGGCCCCTTTGCTTTTACGGAATAGAGAACGACTCAATTCAAAACGGCACCCCCTCATCGTCGTTGGAGCCGTCAACCTCGAACTGAGTGATCCGGTTGGCTTTCCAATACGCGTAAAGCTCACCCTGATAACGACTGTGAATCACATGCAGCAAATCCTCCAGCAGTTCTGCCACCGCCACCACCTGCTCGGTGCTCCAGTCATCGTCAATCACCAGAGGCACACCCGATTGCAGCCCTGAAGGCAATTGCAAATGTTTCATGACGTGCTTCATGATTTGGCCCTTTTGCGTTTTGATGTCGAATCAGCAGCACGCTCCTGAGCCTCCTTGAGGCGATAAGACTCCCCCTCGATACCAATCACCTCAGAGTGATGCACCAAACGGTCAATCAAAGACACCACGCAAGCCGCATTGGGAAACACCTCACCCCAATCGGCAAACGCCTTGTTGGTGGTCACGATCGTGCTCTTGGACTCATAACGCCGGTTCACCAGCTCAAACAGCAAGTCGGCATGCCGGTTCGAATACGACAAATAGCCGATCTCATCAATCACCAACAAATCCGGATTAACGTAATGACGCAGCCGCCGTCGTAAGCCTGCATCACTGTCCATGGCGGCCAACTCCCCCAGCATCTCACCCGCAGTGGTGAAGCGCACCGTATAGCCCTGCACCAGGGCCTGGTGCGCCACATTTTTGGCCAACATCGACTTGCCCACCCCATTGTTGCCACGCAGCACCACGTTGACAGACTGCGCCATGAACTCCAGCGTCATCAACGCCTCAATGGCGGCACGGTCACATTGCTTGGGCCACGCCCAATCAAAGTCAGCCAGTGCCTTAAAGCGCCCGATACGTGCGCCACTCAGGCGTCTGTCCAGACTACGCTGGGCACGTGCCTGCTCCTCCCAGTCAATCAACCGGGGGAGCCAATCGGCATCGCTCAGTTCTGACCAATGCGCGAGCACGCCGTGCAGGCGCAAATCGGCCGCACGTTGGCGCAGCCCCTCATTTTTTGGACTCATTGCTGTCGCTCCTTGGGGTTTCGGGTTCAGTTTGGGCTTGGGCTTGGGCTTGGGAGTCAGGGGTCGTGCTGCTCAATTGGTCGTAGCTGGCCAAGGGATGGGCATGGATCACCGTGTCACGCAGTCTGATTTTTTCGCTCAACTGCACCGCCACTGGCGCTGGCACTTGACGAGCTTCACGCTGGGCCTCCAATGCCAGGCGAACCGCATTGGGATGGGGCACCTTGCGCGCCAGTGCAGTCAACACCGCCATCTGAACCTCGGCGGCCCCATAACGATCCACCAGACGCAGCAATGCTGAGGTGATTGATCCCAGGTTCTCACCTCTGGCGCCGGCCTGATTTAGCAACTCGACACTGGCGGGCACGGCTTGTCGCAGGCGTCCCATACCGCGCTGGGCGTGCGCCTGGGCCTTGCGTTCAACCAAATCTTTGATGTGCGACTCAACCTCGATTTGTTTGCCTTTGTCATAGCTGCGCACATGGCTGGCCACCACCACAGCGCCATCCAGGATGCGCACCGCCCTGGTGTCAGCCAGCACCGTCAGTGCTTTGCGTACCTGGGTGTGCGGGACCGAGTAGTCATTGAGATCGAACCGCACATAGGGGGTCTTGCCGACCGTGACCACCACCCGCTCTTCAACGGGATAGGGGTTTGTTGGCAAGGCCAGCAGGCGTGGCTTCTCCTGCACAAAGGCTTGACATACGGTCAAGGTCTTGTCTTGCGGGCACAAGCGCTCATCGGCTGGGCCATTCACCCACGCATCAGCCTGGGCGTTGAGGTCATCGAGGTCGGTAAAGGTGCGGGCGGGCCAGAAGTTGTCCCGGATGTAGCGAATGGCACGCTCGACCCGGCCTTTCTCGTTGCCGCGGGCCACCGCCACCGGGCGGGGCTCGAAGTGGTGGTGTGCAGCAAAGGCCAGCAGTGCGGGTGAGAAACGAATGGCATCACCCTGGCGCTCAAGGACGGCACTTTTAAGGTTGTCGTAGAGCAGAACTCGGGGCAAACCGCCCCAGGACTCAAAAGCCTCGACATGACCACGCAAAAAACTCTCCATGCGCGCATCCAGCGAGAAGCGCAAGAAGATGCGCCGTGACCAGGACAAGACGGCAACGAAAGCCATCAGGGGGCGTTTGGCTTGGCCGATTTGCAGGTGGCCAAAGTGGCCCCAGTCAATCTGGCCTTGTTCACCGATGAGGGTATGCAGGCGCAGGTACGCCTCGGGCAGTGGCCGGGGGCGATGGTGTGAGATGAGGTGGCGAAAGTGGTCAGGCCCGCCCTGGTAGCCACGCTGTTTGACCATGGCGTACAGGCGGCTGGCTCTGAGGTCTGGAAATTTCTTCAAGGTCTCAAGAATGAACGGCAAGAAGGCGTCAAGCCTTGAGGCACGCACAGCCCCGATGCGGGGCAAGCCTGCTTGGCGCAAGGCTCTCTCCACGGTGCCATGGTGGACCTTCAATTGCCGGGCAATGGTGCCGGTGCGCCACTGCTCGACATGGTAATAACGCAGGATCTGGGCTCTGAGTTCAGGGGTCACGGGCATGGTGTGGCTCTTTCTGGTGTGTCAAACGGGCAAGGCGACGGATGCGACAGCGCAGGAAGTCAATGCGCACCAGTTCAGCACAGCTGCAACTGCAGAAATGGCACTGCCAAGGCTGCTGTAGCGCATCAACTTTGATTGACACCGCGTCGGGGGCCAGTAGAGCAGGCAGGTCTGGGGGTGGGGAACCCTGATGCGTCACTTTTGCGTGTTTTGCCCGCCAGCGGCGCTGTCTCTGGGCGTGGGCGTGGCGTCCACGTCGGCTGGCTTGGTAGCGCTTTCCAGCTGCGCGCACGCCGCAGGTGCGTTGTTTGGGAGCGCAGTCTTTGCAGTAGCGGTTGCCACGGTCGCAGCGGCTGCACACCAGCACTGGGTTGCGGCAACATGCGCACAGGTAACGCCTGGCAGGTGGTTCCATCGGCAAATGGTGGCCGACGGGGGTTGGGCTCGACAGTGCCTGGTGTTTCGTGAAATACTGACACCGGCAACGTCGCCCTCCCGGGCTCGGGGCACGACATCGGGTTGAACTTGCAACGGTATTGGCCGGTGTCGTGCCTGCTTCTCAAGCTTTTACGGCAAGATCGGTTTCTACTCGCTCTTGGGCTGCTTGGCTACTGGTGTTCGATGCCAGTCAAGTGCGCCCACACATCCATTCACGACACCCAAATCACCGGCGCCGCGCGCCATGGGGGTGTTTGCACTCGCCCTTCGGGCTCCTTCCAACACCCCCATGGCGCACAAATGCGAATTCCCGTTGAATACCTTTGCCGCCAGAATTGCGCACTTATTGGTAGCCGTTCACA
>JALNWC010000398.1 GCA_023231075.1 Rhodoferax sp. | reverse complement strand
GATCGGACATCCGCCCCGTGGATTTGTGGACAACTCGCCAGCGAGTTGCCCACAAGCCCCACCGGGCTCGACTACTACATTGTATTTTTCAAGTCAAGTTCCACACGGAATGACGAAGGGCCGCGCCGGGCCAAGTAAATACCAGCCCTGAATTCAAAGGGATTAAGACGCATGCCCGCAAGCACTCGCTGCTCACTTTCTAAGTAAATACCAGCCCTGAATTCAAAGGGATTAAGACCTCCGCCTCGTTGTTCTTCACTGTGTATTTCAAAAGTAAATACCAGCCCTGAATTCAAAGGGATTAAGACTCAACACGATCATTCCATTCTATTGATCGTGGGAAGTAAATACCAGCCCTGAATTCAAAGGGATTAAGACCCTCAAACCAAGCGTACATAGTCTGGCCGTTGGAAGTAAATACCAGCCCTGAATTCAAAGGGATTAAGACGAATTCGGTGCGCTGGCCTAGGGCATCGCTTAGAAGTAAATACCAGCCCTGAATTCAAAGGGATTAAGACCAACTCGCTTACCGCCAGTACGATGGACTCGAAGTAAATACCAGCCCTGAATTCAAAGGGATTAAGACGCAATCTCTGCAGCGACTTTCGCTGTCCGAGAAGTAAATACCAGCCCTGAATTCAAAGGGATTAAGACCCGGCCAGGGCATTGGATAGCATAGGGAGGATGGAAGTAAATACCAGCCCTGAATTCAAAGGGATTAAGACCCGGTGTTCAAGCCCAGACGTGAGAAGATTGCGAAGTAAATACCAGCCCTGAATTCAAAGGGATTAAGACATGAGTGCCTGAGTAGACGCGTCTTCGAGCTTGTAAGTAAATACCAGCCCTGAATTCAAAGGGATTAAGACAGTGCCGCGCCACCTTTATGGATCGCGCCCTCGAAGTAAATACCAGCCCTGATTTAAGCTGAAGAAATAATTCTTAACGTGAAAGAACACGCATGTCATGCCGGACTCGATCCGGCATCCATGAATTCGGAGCCATGGATTGCGGATCAAGTCCGCAATGACAGCCTTCTTTCATGCTTCTGGGTGGCATGGTCGCCATGAAAGTTAACGCAAAACCGCCCCTACCGAGTTCCCGATTTGTGCCGGTTTGAGCGTGTACGGGCGAAGCACCTTGAAGTTATGAGGTTTGTCATGACAAACAATGGGGAGTCCGGTGGTCAACGGTTCATGCCAGCCTGCGTTAACATGGTTTCAGACCACCGTACCGCCAGACGCTGTGGCGTTCAGGCTCAATTTTTTTGACTGCTCCATGACCGATACCCCGTCTCACGATGCCTTGCCGCTGTTCCCGCTGGAGCTGGTGCTGTTCCCGGGAAGCTACCTGCCCTTGCAGATTTTCGAGGTGCGCTATCTCGACATGGTGAACCAGTGCGAGAAGTCGGGCGCGCCGTTTGGCGTGGTCACGCTGGCCCGCGGTTCCGAGGTGCGCACGGCCGCCAGCGACCCGGCTGGTGGCGCCGGGACCCACCAGGAAGTTTTTCACCCGGTGGGCACGCTGGCGCGCATCACCCAGTTGAGCCGGCCGCAGCCAGGCTTGATCATGATCAATTGCATTGGTGCGCAGCGCTTTGAAGTGACGCGGCCTGCCTTGCTCAAGCATGGTCTGTGGGTGGGCCACGCCGAGGTGTTGCCGGACGATCAGCGCGTGCCCATTCCAGAAGATTTGCTGCCTGTGGCCAGTGCCTTGACGCGTGTGCTCGACACGCTGAAAGCGCAGGGCGTGACGCCCGAGCAGATGCCGATTCAGCCGCCCTATGCGCTGCATGACTGCGCCTGGGTGGCGAACCGCTGGTGCGATCTGCTGCCCATGGCGCTGGCGCAAAAACAGCGCCTGATGACGCTCGACAACCCGCTGCTGCGGCTGGAACTGGTGAGCGACTTGCTGGAGCGCAACGGCATTGCCACCTGAGTGGCTTGGGGCCGCCCGTTAATGCAGGGCGGCTGGCAGCGCCGCAAACCGACCCGATGCCGCGCTTTGGGCACCCAGCACCAGCAGTTGCATGAGCGCATGCACTTGCGCGGCGGTAACGCCGGGCTCTGGCGCCAATGCCCACAAGTGGTCGCGCAACTGGGCGTCATAGGCCAGGTAGTTGCCAGGTGCTTGGGCGGCAACACGGCTGGCGCCGCCGTAGCCGATCAAGGCGACTTGCAGGGGCGCAGGTTCAGGGGAGTGTCGCGTTGATGGTTTAGAGTGCATGCCCGAATCATCACCGCAAAACACGCACAATTTCGCCATGCTTCATTTTTTGCCAGCACCGATCAAAGGTGTCGTAGCGAGCACGCTGATGCTGCTCAACATTTTGTTCTGGGTGCCGGTTTTGCTGCTGGTGGCCACCGTCAAGTTGCTGCTGCCTTTCAGGCGGGTGCGCCTGGTCATCGACCCCTTGCTGCTGCGCATTGCCGAGGCCTGGATTGCCGGCAACAGCGGCTGGATGCGCCTGACGCAGGCGACGCACTGGGAGGTCAGCGGCCTGCAGACCTTGAGCCCGCGCCAGTGGTACCTGGTCATTTGCAACCACCAGTCATGGGTCGATATTCTGGTGTTGCAGCATGTGCTGAACCGGCGCATTCCGCTGCTCAAGTTTTTTCTTAAAAAACAGCTGATCTGGGTGCCCATCATGGGCCTGGCCTGGTGGGCGCTCGAATTTCCGTTCATGCGCCGGCACAGCGAGGCTTTTTTGCGAAAGCATCCGCAAGAGCGCGGCAAGGACGCGGCCACCACCCGCGCCGCCTGTGAAAAATACGCGTTGGTGCCCACCAGCGTGATGAATTTTGTCGAGGGCACGCGCTTGACCCGGGCCAAACAGCAAGGCCAGCAGTCGCCCTACCGGCACCTGCTCAAGCCCAAGGCCGGCGGCATCAGCCTGGCGCTGGAGGCCATGGGCGAGAAGTTTGGCGCGGTGCTCGACATCACCATCGCCTACCCGGATGGCACGCCCGATTTCTGGCAGTTTTTGCAAGGCCGCCTGCCGCGCGTCATCGTGCAGGCCCGCACGCTGGCGGTGCCACGGCTTGCCGCCAACACGCCCGGCGATACCTCGCAGGCTTTGCGCGCCCTGTGCGAGGACTGGATCAATCAGTTGTGGGTCGACAAGGATGCCTTGCTGGACAAACTTCTGGCCAATAAAACCGAATAGGAAACCATGCCCAGGCAAATCCAGAACAGCCTGCGCAACGTTCACCGAGCTGTCATATCGATTCAATACATTGGCGAACCTGTCGCATTCAAAGGAACCCCTGTGCTTTTCAACCCAAGAATCATTTCATTCGCCCGTCCGGTCCTGGCCGCTTCGCTTGCCGCAACCCTGGCTGTCGGACTTTCCGCCTGCAGCGGCTCGGATGACGCTGTTGTCTCCCTGCCCGAGTCAGCCACGGCCAGTCTGACCATTCTGGAAACCTCGGACCTCCATGCCAACGTGGT
>JALNWC010000397.1 GCA_023231075.1 Rhodoferax sp. | reverse complement strand
GGGTCTAGGATGATCTCACCCGGCTTGGGGTCGATGCGGTCCACCATGAAGGCGGTGACCGCGCGGGGGGTGTAAAACTCGCCGGCGTTGCCTGCGGCCTGCAAGTCATTGAGCATTTGCTCGTAAATGTCGCCAAAGTGTTTGCGCTCGGCCAGGTCATTGAAGTTGACCTGCGTGATTTTGTTGACCACCTGGGGGATGAGCTGGCCGTCTTTCATGTAGTTGTAGGCGTCTTCAAACACGGCCTTGACCACGCGGGCGCGGCTGGCCCAGGGGTCGGTGGCGGGCAGCTCTTTGAGTCTTTTGGCGCTGGTATCGTCTTCGCTGAGGTTAGGTTTCATCATGCCGGATGTGCTTTTTTGACCGACCGGCCGCTTTGAAGTATGGCGTGAAGAACCCAATGCGTTGGCTCGTTTTGAATTTTGCGCTTGACGAACGCCATTGGCATGAGCTGTCTCCCTTCAGGTCATTCTAAAGTGGATGGGCGGCGCTCAACAACGGATGACAATATCGCTTGAGCTGTCATTTCTGCCATGTATTGGCCAGTTGTTGATGGACAGTGCGGTTCTGCCACCCTAGGTCAACGTAGTCCGGGTCTTCGGCTATATTCCGGGAAGTTGCGCGTTATCGGTTTAGACCGTTTTCAGGAATTTGTAAACGGTCGACGGTCCACCGGCAAAATTTTGCGCATCTCTGCCTATTTTGTGTTTTATCCAACCTGAAAGAGAGCAAATCATGACGATACTTGTAGCTTATGCACCACGCCCGGAAGGCCAGGTTGCCTTGGAAAAAGGCATAGAAATTGCGACGAGCCGCGGCGAGCGTCTGGTGGTCGTGAATGCAAGCGCCGGCAACGGAAAAGAAGATGCGGCACTGGCGGATACGCTGGACGTCGAGCGGGTCGAAAAGTTGTTGGCAGCGACCGGACTCGACGCGCAATTCAAGCAATTTGTCCGCGGCCAAAGTGCGGTCGCTGAAATTGAGTCCATGGTTGAATCCCTGCCAGTCTCTTTGCTGATCATTGGCCTGCGCAAACGCTCTCCCGTCGGCAAACTCATCATGGGCAGCGTCGCCCAGGATCTCCTGCTCTCTGTTTCATGCCCGGTGTTGGCGGTGAAGGCGGCTTAGGCGTCTGGGCCTCCACCTGAGGCCAGCAACCATCAGGCTACCTTGCGCCCGGACCCGCTGCGCCGGTTGATGGCGTAGCCCTCCACCTCGCCCCGGAACGGCATCAAGAGCATGGCGTCGAGTTGCGCCAGCCGCTGCAAGGTCGCGCTGGCCACGTTGTCGGTGCTCCAGGCGATGCCGGAAAAAACCGATGCGTCAAACGGGTTCAGCCCGAGCAGCACATAACCGCCATCGACCCACAGCACTTCGCAGCCAGCCCGCTGCAAGGGCACTAGTGCAGGCAACCCCCGTGCTTCGTTGCGTACCGGCACGATGATGGACAGCGTCATGGGCTGGTCTTTTCGGTCGACCTTGTAGGCGGCATCCAGGAACGCCTTGACGGTCTCCGGGCGGGGCTGGCCGTGGCTGTTGGCCATGGCGACGGTGGTGGCGTACCGCGTGGCCAGTTTGGCATCCGGAATGGCGGGGTGCGCGCGCTGCGGCCCGATGCCCACACCGCCCAAAATGACGGGGCAACAGGCCAGGTTGTCTACAATGCCCACCTTGCGTGTGCCTGAGGACCGGCATTTGTTCAATCCGAAACGATTCTGGCCCCTGCAGGTGTCCTCTTTTCGTTCCAATTGTTCAAGGCATTTTCCCCCATGGCTGAAACCATCTCCAACCCTCCGGCAACCCAAGGCAGTGCTGCCGTGAATTTGGTCGACATGGCCAACGCCATCCGCGCCCTGAGCATGGACGCGGTGCAAGCCGCCAACTCCGGCCACCCCGGCGCGCCCATGGGCATGGCCGACATGGCGGTGGCCTTGTGGGGCAGCCACCTCAAGCACAACCCGGCCAACCCCAAGTGGCTGGACCGCGACCGTTTTGTGCTCTCCAACGGCCATGGCTCGATGCTGCTGTACTCGGTGCTGCACCTGACCGGCTACAAGCTGCCCATCAAGGAACTGAAAAACTTCAGGCAACTGCACAGCAAGACCCCGGGCCACCCCGAGGTCGACGTGACCCCCGGCGTGGAGACCACCACCGGCCCGCTGGGCCAGGGCATCACCAACGCGGTCGGCATGGCGCTGGCTGAAAAGCTGTTGGCCCAGGAATTCAACCGCGACGGCCTGGACGTGGTCAACCATTACACCTATGCTTTCATGGGCGACGGCTGCCTGATGGAAGGCATCAGCCACGAGGCCTGCGCGCTGGCCGGCGCCTGGAAGCTGGGCAAGCTGATCGCGCTGTACGACGACAACGGCATCTCGATCGACGGCCAGGTCGCGCCCTGGTTCATCGACAACACGGCCCTGCGTTTTGCCGCCTACGGCTGGAACGTGCTCGGCCCCATCAGCGGCCACGACGCCGAACTGGTGGCCGACACCATCGCCGAAGCCAAACAATCCAGCGACAAGCCCACGCTGATCATCTGCAAGACCGCCATCGGCCAGGGTAGCCCGAACCGCGCCAACACCGCCAAGGCGCATGGCGAGCCGCTGGGCTTTGATGAAATCAAGCTCACGCGCGAAGCCATCGGCTGGCCGCATGCGCCGTTCGTGATCCCGAAAAACATTTACGCCGCCTGGGACGCCAAGGCCGCCGGCAGCGCTGCCGAAAAAGCCTGGAACGACAAGTTTGCCGCCTACAAGGCCGCCCACCCGGCGCTGGCCAAAGAGCTGCTGCGCCGCATGAAGGGCGAGCTGCCCAAAAACTTTGCCCAGGTGGCCGTGGACACCGCCGTGGCGGCCCACACCAAGGCCGAAACCGTGGCCAGCCGCAAGGCCAGCCAGCTCGCGCTCGAAGCCTTCACCGCCGCCCTGCCCGAAATGCTCGGGGGTTCGGCCGACCTGACCGGCTCCAACCTGACCAACACCAAGTGCACCCCCAACCTGCGCTTTGACGCGGCCACGGGCGTGGGCAACGGCGGTCGCCACATCAACTACGGCGTGCGCGAATTCGGCATGGCCGCCATCATGAACGGCGTCGCGCTGCACGGCGGCTACATGCCTTTTGGGGGCACCTTCCTCACCTTCAGCGACTACAGCCGCAACGCCATCCGCATGGCCGCGCTCATGAAGCTGCGCGTGGTCCATGTGTTCACCCATGACAGCATCGGCCTGGGCGAAGACGGCCCGACGCACCAGTCGATCGAACATGCAGCCAGCTTGCGCCTGATCCCGAACCTCGACGTCTGGCGCCCCGGTGACACCGCCGAGACCGCCGTGGCCTGGGCCGTGGCCCTGCAAAACAAGACCAAGCCCACCGCCTTGCTCTTGAGCCGCCAGAACATCCACTACGCGCCCAAGGCCAGCCTGGGCGACATCAGCAAAGGCGCCTACGTGCTG
>JALNWC010000396.1 GCA_023231075.1 Rhodoferax sp. | reverse complement strand
GACGGCGCCGATGATCCAGTTGGTTTTGGTGTTCTTCATGGCAATAGATCCTCAGGCGCGGTCGGCCACGCGTTCACCCAGCAGGCCGGAGGGGCGCAGCGTCAGGATGATGATGAGCACGATGAACGCAAAGATGTCGGTGTATTGGCTGCCCAGCACACCGCCCGTGAGCGTGCCGATATAGCCCGAGCCGATGGCCTCGATCAGGCCCAGCAGGATGCCGCCCACCACGGCACCGGCCAGGTTGCCGATGCCGCCGAACACGGCGGCCGTGAAGGCCTTGAGCCCCGGCAGAAAGCCCATGGCATGCTGCGCCGTGCCGTAGTTGGACGCATACATGATGCCGGCGATGGCGGCCAGGATGGCGCCGATGATGAAGGTGGCGGAGATCACCATGTCGGGCTTCACGCCCATGAGCGCCGCCACGCGCGGGTTCTCGGCCGTGGCGCGCATGGCGCGGCCCAGCTTGGTGTAGTTCACCAGGTACATCAGCGACGCCAGGGCCACCACGGTCACGCCCAGAATCAGGATCTGGGTGGAGGTGATGACGGCCCCGCCCACCTGGAACGGCGTGGCCGGCAGCAAGGTGGGATAGGACTTGTAGTTGGGCTTCCAGATGATCATGGCCAGCGTCTGCAGCAGGATTGACATGCCGATGGCCGTGATCAGCGGCGCCAGGCGTGGACTGGTGCGCAGCGGCTTGTAGGCCACTTTCTCGATCACGAAATTGAGGGCGGCGGCCACCGCGCAGGCGATGAGGGTGGCCAGCAGCAGGATGACCCAGCCCGGCGCGCCCGGCATGGCCTCCTGCATGAACCCGATACAGCTCCAACTGGTGAGAGCGCCGACCATGAGCACTTCGCCGTGGGCGAAATTGATCGTAAGCGGGTGGCGAAGTCATCTTGAGGCCGGTTGGAATTCTTAAGACCATCGTGTCCACTTCAACATAGGTGGACACATGAACACTCCAGATCAAGAAATTCAACAACCTGCGCCCGGTCGCCGTCATGCTCGCTACAGCGATGAATTCAGACGTCAAGTCGTAGCGGCCTGTCAGGCACCAGGTGTATCCAAGGCTGCAATCGCACTGGCCAACGGTCTAAACGCCAACATGCTTCGGCGGTGGGTAGTCGAATCGACACGGGGCAGCGAACGCCAACCGTGCGCGATCAAAAGCCCATTGCTGCCAGTTCAGGCCAACCCTGATTTCATACCCGTCAACTTTGGGCCGGCACCGTCAGTTCAAGCGGCCGACATCCGCATTGAACTCCAATACGCCAGCGCCGCGATTCAGATCCACTGGCCAATGGCCGCATCGAGCCAATGCGCCCAATGGTTGCGCGAAGTGCTGGCGTGATACGCATTGATGCCGTGTGGCTCTCCACCCAGCCTCTGGACATGCGAAGCGGCGTGGACTCATGTCTGGCACGCGTCATAGCAGTCTTCGGCGCAGCCCATCCCCACTGCGCGTACCTGTTTGCCAACCAGCGCGCCAACCGCATGAAGGTGCTGGTGCATGACGGCATCGGCTTCTGGCTGGCCGCCAGGCGACTGCACCAAGGCCATTTTGTCTGGCCAAACTTTGCCGGTCAAACGCAGTTCAACTTGAGTCGCCCGCAACTCGACGCGTTGGTGCTGGGCTTACCCTGGAGCCGCATTGGCGATGGCGGAATTATCACTGTCGTTTGAGGGCAATATTTGTGTGCAAATCGAATTTGCATCCCTCGAAAACGACCGCTGCGTAATGTTGATGTGCTATTGTTTTCGAGTCAATTGGGATATGCGCCAATAGCAAAAAATGTCTCTCCGGGGCACACTACTTTGCATGGTCGTAGCCCTTGAATCCCTCCCCAGTTTGAACGCAGAACAACTGCGCGAACTCGCCCAGGAATTGATCGCCACGATCGCCCAGCAAAGCCAGGCGATTGCCGCCAAAGACAGCGACATCCTGTACCGCCAGGCCAAGATCGACAAACTCACCCATGAGTTGGCTACGCTCAAGCGCTGGAAGTTCGGACGTAGCAGCGAGTTGCTCAATGCCGGCCAGGTCAGTTTGCTCGATGAAACGATTGATGCAGACATCGCAGCCATCGAGCAGGAGTTGGAAAATTTGGCGCCACCGCCAAAGGCCGAAACAGCCCCCCGTCAGCAACCCAAACGTGCAGTCCTGCCGGCAGGACTGCCCCGCATAGATATCCATCACGAACCCGACTCCATCACCTGCGGCTGTGGCTGCCAGTTGAAGCGCGTCGGCCAGGACGTCAGCGAGAAGCTGGACTACACGCCGGGCGTGTTCACGGTGGAGCAGCATATTCGCGGCAAGTGGGCCTGCGCCAACTGCGAAACCCTGATCCAGGCGCCGGTACCGGCTCAGATCATTGACAAGGGCATCCCCACCGCAGGCTTGCTGGCCCAGGTGCTGGTGGCCAAATACAGCGATCACTTGCCGCTGTACCGCCAGGAACGTATTTTTGGCCGTGCCGGTGTGGCGCTGCCACGCTCGACGCTGGCCCAATGGGTGGGCATTTGTGGTGTTCGATTGCAGCCGCTGGTTGATGCACTCAAGGGCGACATCCTCAGCCACTCGGTTCTGCATGCCGACGAGACACCGGTAGAGATGCTCAAACCCGGCAAGAAAAAGACACACCGCGCCTACTTGTGGGCGTATGCGCCAGGAGCATTTGAAGACTTGAAAGCGGTGGTCTACGACTTCTGCGAATCCCGTGCGGGCGAACATGCCAGAACATTCCTGGGTGAATGGAAGGGCAGTTTGGTTTGTGACGATTACTCGGGGTACAAAGCGGGATTTGTCAGTGGCATCACGGAGGCTGGGTGCATGGCGCATTCACGTCGAAAATTTTTTGATCTGCATGTCAGCAGCAAGAGCCAGATTGCAGGGCAGGCCTGTGCGTACATCAGTCAGCTCTATGACATAGAGCGGGATGTCAAGCATCTCAAGGCCCATGAGCGTCTGCAAATCCGGGAAAAAGAATCAAGGCCGCTGGCCGATGCGTTTCATCAGTGGATGCTGCTGCAGCGTCAAAAAATCACGGACGGCTCGGCTACCGCCAAGGCACTCGATTACAGCCTCAAGCGTTGGAGTGCACTCACGCAGTTCCTAGATGACGGGCAACTGCCAATCGATAACAACTGGATCGAGAACCAGATACGCCCCATCGCCATCGGTCGCAATAACTGGTTGTTCGCGGGCTCCCTGCGTGCGGGGCAGCGCGCGGCTGCGGTGATGAGTCTCATCCAGAGCGCCAAGCTCAACGGGCATGATCCGTATGCCTACCTAAAAGATGTCCTGGCTCGTCTGCCTACGCAGAAAAACAGCCAGATCGAAGAATTGTTGCCACATCGTTGGCAGCAGTCGACAAAATCCTAACAGCGACTTCTTGCTACCGAAGCGGCCGCACCGTCAATGTGTGTTGCCCACCCGCTTACCCCAAGCGGG
>JALNWC010000395.1 GCA_023231075.1 Rhodoferax sp. | reverse complement strand
TTGCCGACGCCGGTGGCGAGTGCAAAACACAGCGACGGAAAATCGCGCTCGAAGTCCTGCAACGTCGGGAACTGGGTCTTGAGCGTGGCCAATATGGCCGCCACATCCGCTGCATCGCGGTTGGGGTGCAGCATGGCGGGAGAAGCCTCGATGGCGCTGGCCAATTTGGTCAGCGATTCGGTCTGCGGAGGGCGCAGGCTCAGGCGGCCCGCGATGGCAGAGACTTCGCGTTGGCTCATGACGTGGTTTTCTGCAGTGGTGACACACGCACCACTTGGCCTTCGCGCACCACAATCAGGTCGGTTCCGGTTTGCTGCGCCACCAGCCGCGCCCGCAGTGCCGCACGCCGGATGGCCGTAAGCGACCCCTTGAGGTCAGCATCTGCATCGGGGGGCAGCTGGCCGTAACGTGGCACCGGCTCATTCACATGCAGGGGTTTTGTCATGGCTTATCACTCCAGTCCATCAATTTGGGCTCGCTGCCCGAGTTGTCATAAAGAACCCACTTGTTCACCAGGGGTTGATATACCTCGCGAAGCAGCCGCAGGCCCGAGTCAAAACGCCGGCGGATGGTGGCTTCTGGAATGTCATGCCCACCTTGACGGACTCGCTCAGCCACACGTTGCACCGCCAAGTCTGCCGATGGCAGACTCAAAAAGAACAATTTGACGTGATAGCCCAATTGCTGCCATTGCGGAATCTGCCGCACATAGCCTCTGCCAGACAAAGTGGTCTCAAAGGCAAAGCTCTCCCGCATGGCCACATGCTGCGCGATGGCCTCCAGCATCAAACGCCCAGCTTGAATGGCCGCACGCTCAGGGGCAAAGGGTGACAACCCGGCGGCAATCAAGTCGGCGTTGACGAAGACAGGGCAACCCGCCTCCTGCGGCAAAAATTCCCGCGCAAATGTCGTCTTGCCCGCGCCATTCGGACCGGCAATGATGATAATTTTTAACTGCGTCATGCCCCCGCCTCCCCCGTAGCCCCGCCAAATAAATCATCCTGCGCCGGGACCACAGCCGTCTTCTGCGCCATCGGCAGATTGGCCACGTTCAGGCTGTAGTCATCATGGCCCCATTCACAGCGGTCTTTGACCATCTTGGGGATTTTCTTGAGGGTCAGGTTGGGCCAGCGCTGGGCAGCCTGCGCAGCCGTGACGCCCCGGTAGGCGCCGCAACACACCAGCAAGCTGCGTGGGTTGTTGGGGTTCAGGCCGACCTCGTGGCTCAAGGCTTCGAGTTGCTCCGGCCCCAGCGTCTGCGTGGTGACATAGATAAAGTCGCTCTCGCTGCTGTGCCCCTGCTGCCACCACACAGTCTCGGACGGCGCATAGGCAAAGCCTTCGAGCTTGCACATCGCCGCCGACAACATGCCAGCGTCGTAGTCGGGGTTGATGACCAGATTGCCCCAGCAGTCGGTGGACAGCAGCGTGGGCGCCAGCTCGTAATAACGAAAGCCGCCGCCGCCCTGCCAGCCGGTGGCCTGGGTCACACCGCCGGGGTCCTGCCCGTCGATGACTTTCTGCAGACGCGGCACGATGTGCGTGTGGCAGTGCTCACCCAGCTCCACCATGATCCAGCGACGGCCCATTTTGTGGGCGACGGCGCCGGTGGTGCCGGAACCACCAAACGAATCTAAAACGAGATCACCAGGGTTGGTGGCGATAGAAATGACCCGTTCAAGCAATGCCTCCGGCTTCGGGTTATCAAAGACGGACACATCTTGGAGGAGTTGTAGCAAACTTTTTTTAGCCTCGTCGTTAGTACTTACCTCAGACGCGGGCCAGATGGTTTCAGGAGTTAAGCCTTTATCCTCGTTATCTTTCAAGAATTTCTTTGCTCTCGGCGCGTTGTCTCCATTGGCGCCAAACCAGATATTTTTGGCTGCAACTTCCTGCTCCATGCGGCCTTTCGTGTAGAGCCAGCAGCGCCCCTTGGGCGGTTCAATTTCTCGGCCAGATGGCAGTCTCAACGTGTAAAACTGACTCGCAGTAGCATGACCAGCCTGCGCGTTTACCGACACAGATTGCCAAGGTCCTCGTGAGTCGTTGTCTGGATTTTTGTAGCGCGCGAGCACTTCCGATGTTAGTCCCAGTGGATTACGCACGCTTTCGAAACTTGTCTTGATTTTTCCGTACACCAGCAGATGATCATGATTGAATGAAAAAGCCCGCCGGTTCTCACGCGAAGTCCGTTTTTCCCAAATCATATTGGCAACAAAATTCCGACGCCCAAACAATTCATCACACATCACCTTGAGATAGTGCGCCTCGTTGTCGTCAATCGTTATCCACAGCGAACCATCATCAGCTAGCAAACGCCGGATGATTTCCAACCGATCCCGCATCAACCCCAGCCAGATCGAATGCTCCAGTCCGTCGTCGTAGTGTTCAAAAGCGCTGCCGGTGTTGTACGGCGGGTCAATGAACACGCACTTCACCTTGCCCGCAAATTCCGCCTCCAGCGCTTTCAGCGCCAGCAGGTTGTCGCCCTTGATGAGCCGGTTGTCAAACAAGTCTTTGTCCGTCACCCGCTGTTTCGCGTGGTAACTGCGCTTCGGGTCTTCCAGCAAAATCCGCGGCTCCAGCCGCGGCCGCTTGTCCTTGCCGATCCAGGTGAGTTCGAGTTTTTGGTGGGTCATGGGGGCTTTGTGGTGACGGCTAAATCGTCCTGCGACACTGACGCCAAACGCCGGGGTGTCGTTGATGCAAGTCGTTGAATGGATAGACGGTCTGGCCCCTGTCGCTCAAACACCAACCCAAGAGGCCGTGATCATCGACGTTTTTCAGTTCTGTCATCAAGACAGGTACATCGATAGCTACAGCCCCACCCAACAAAGCCCGCTCAACAATATCAGAGAGGTGGCGCAGGGTCTTCAAGTAACCGGCGGATAGGGCTTCACGTCGATCCAGCTTGAGCACATCAACAGTAGCCATGCCTTTGGCCGACCAATCATTCAACTGCAAATCAAAACGCGCGCTGATATTGCCGGTGACAGGATCAAAGTCCAGATATTTCCAGGGGTCTTCACGCGTGGGGTCGATCAGCAGGGCCTGTCTGCCAGATATCGGAAATTTGTTGCCCTTGAATCGCCCGCATTCGGTGCAGCACAGCAAGAGGTTCGGCCATTCATACATGCGCTTGGGGTAGGCGGCTTTCGGACGAAAACGTTCGATGTCCGCACCGTGCGAGTCCAGGCAGTACATGCAGCGCTGCCGCGGCCCCATCATGGCTTGCAGCGTGGCCACTACGGCTTTGAGTGGCTTGGTTTGCCTGGCGCTTTTCCAGTCGCGCTCGATGTTCAGATCACCTTTTTTGTGTTTTTCATTGGCGGCCAATTGCCGTTTGCTCAAATAGGTCTGCGCCACCTTGGGCAAGGCGGCCCGCTGGATGCGCCGCATGGTTCACAGTTCCTCTTCAGTAGTGGCGAACAGCTGGAGCTGTTTGGCCTTGGCCTGCTCTTCCTTGCTGAGCTTGGCAC
>JALNWC010000394.1 GCA_023231075.1 Rhodoferax sp. | reverse complement strand
TGCCCGCAAGGAGGAGCAACGCCGCATGGCGCCCCGAGCGCGGTGCTGGCGGGTGCATAGCGCTCTCACCCATGAGGTGAACGCCATCGGAGTCATCAACGATAGATTTCATGCGGCTTGCCAAGGGATGCAAAGCGGTCAACTGCCGTTTTTAGGTTCAAGCACGTTGCACGAGCCGTGCCAGGCAGCGCCCCCCGCCATTGAGGGCAAAATCGGCTCCGGACACCCTGCAAAGGGGGCGGGAAACTCCCAATGCACCACCGGAGTGCAGCCGCTACAGTCATGGCACTCGAAAGCGCGCTGCGGTGTGCCAAGCGAGGGGCCCGAGGAGACATCTCGACCAATAATCAAAATCCAAGCACCCAACGAGGTGCATTCGTTTTTCAGGCGCCGGAGATCCCGGCGCCTTTTTTTGCCCGTTGCACGCCACCACCTGAACCGCAGCGCCGGCCAGTCTCAAATTCCTGAATCCGTCACCACCCCATAACGAATCCATGCCTCGCTGGATTTTCTGAATTTCGTTGCCCGGATTGCCTGCCTGTATGCGTCCAAGACCCTGCGCTGGCCGTTATGGCGGGCATGAACGTCGCCACAGCGGCCACCCGGACATTCCACAAACAGTGTTCGGCACGCAGCGTGCAGGGCTGCGCCTGCAGCGATGGCTGCACGGGGTGGCTGGTGTTGCCGGGATGGTTCGCAGTCGCTGGTCAGGGCACCGTGCTGCCCCATATCGGTCTTGAACCCGGAATGGAACGGCTCATGGGTGCCATGCTGGCAGTACAACCCGATGATCTGCGCCGGCGTGATGCTCTGGGGCAGGCTGGTGCTCCAGCCCTCCAGGGTGTACTGCGGCAGCAGCAGGGGGTTGCCTTGCTTGTCGATGGTGCGCTCGGTCAGGCGGTAGATGCGCCGGGCCATGATGGGCTGATCGTCCTCGCCCCGGGCCAGTTCGACATCCGCCTGCCACACGCAGGCGCGCTTGCCTTCGCGCAGCAGGCACCAGACGGTGGCCTCATCGGCGCATTTGGCCTGCGCCCAAGCCTCCACCGGGGTGCTGCGCGGATTCCACTTGATGAGGTAATCGACGGTGCGTCCCAACGCACTGGCGTGGGAGTGCACGGCCAGCATCAAATCCTTGCTGCAAAAGCCCGAATCGGCACGCAGCAACAAAGGCGCCGAGCTCAGCCGCGCGGCCAGCGGCAGCACATGCTCCAGGTTGTACTGGCTTTCACAGGCCGAATGCTGCGTGCCCGGGCGCAGCGCCAGTTGCAGGCAGTAGCCCTGCGTGCCCAGGTAGGCGGCCAGCGGGCAGTAGCCGTCCACCCCGGCATAGGTGCGGCCCACGCCCTCCTTGGCGCTATCGCCGTTGTCCATGGCAAAGGTGTCGATGTCCACGGGGCAGTAGCCGTTGGCCAGCAGGCCGAAATCGATGGGCCGACCATCGAGGCGCAGCGCCAGCAGCTGCTCGTTGATCTGATCGACCAGCTCGAACCACGCACTGCCCTGGGCGTCCAGGCGCTGACGTAAGGTCGCGCACGATGGCGCCTGGCGCATGCCCAGCGCGTGCCGGGCAAAGGCACTGAGCGAAACGCCTCGGCCGCCTCGAAGTCGCTCTTGCCCATGCACAGCAGCGCCAGACAGGTGCGCACGATGTCGCTGTTGGAGATGCCCGAGCGCACAGGAAAGGCCGGATCGACCAGGGCGTTCAGATTGATGCGCTTCAGATACTGCCCAACGAGTGCCAAGCCGGCGTTGGAATTCAGGTCGCAGGGTAGCTTCTTGATAATGAAATCGGTCATGGCGCGCTCACCTGCAGGGTTGGGCGCCATTATACACGTAAGTTATTGATTTACAAAGAGAAATTAAGAAAAAATATGGTTAAACTCACGGATTCAGGGTTCTTTTAACTGATGGGTGCCGGTGCAACTGGATATGCCGCCGCCAGTTCGGGCTGCAGCAGCAGGCGGTCGGCGCCGCTGTAACAGACGAAGCGCCGGTTGGTTGCGCGGCCAATGGCGCACAGGCCGAGTTGCTGCGCCAGGGCATGGCCCATCTGCGTCATGCCGCTGCGCGACACCACGATGGGAACGCCCATCTGCGCCGACTTGATGACCATCTCGCTGGTCAGCCGGCCCGTGGTGTAGAAGACCTTGTCGCCGCCAGTCATGTCGCCTTCCTGCATCCACATCCAGCCGGCGATGGTGTCGATGGCGTTGTGCCGGCCCACGTCTTCCACGAACGTGAGCAGCTCTTCGCCGCGAAACAGCGCACAGCCATGCACCGAGCCGGCGGATTTGTAAGTGCTTTCCTTGAGGCGAATGGCATTGACGATGCCGTAAAGCTGCGCCTGCGTGAGCTGCGCTGCGGGCAGCTCGATGCGATCGACCTCGTCCATGAGCCCGCCAAACACACTGCCCTGCCCGCAGCCGGTGGTCACCACCTTGCTGGCGGTGCGTTCTTCGATGCGTGCGATGCCGCTGCGCGTCTTGACGGCCGCAGCGTTGACCTCCCAGTCGACCGTGATGGATTCGATGTCATGCACCGATTCCACCAGCCGCTGGTTGCGCAGATAGCCCAGCACCAGCAGCTCGGGCTGCGCGCCCAGCGTCATGAGGGTGACGAGCTCGCGCTTGTCCACATACACGGTCAGCGGGCGTTCGGCAGGAATATGCACCTGCTCGCGCTCACCGAGCTCGTTCACCACTTCCACGGCATGGGTCAGAAGGGCTTGTGCCTGGGTCAGGCGCGGCACGGCAGGGGCCGCGAGATGGGGTACGTCAGTCATGCGATCAGCGTACACGCATTCCACGCCAGCCCACCAGCCCCACCCCACCAGAGGGCTGGTGGGCTGGTGGGCTGGGGCTGGCGGGGGCCAACATGGGTGTTCGGTTCAGGGCCTGGGCGCGGAGGCCGCAGGCATGGCCGTGCTGGGCGGGCTGCTGGCCGTGCCTGGTGGCGAATGCGCGCCCGCTGCCTCGGCAGGCTTGGCAGCCGGCGGCGTGTAGGCGAAGGGGCCTGGGTCGGTGCAGCCCGAACCCACGGCAGTGGCTGGCTTTGCCGACGGCGTTGTGTTGCGGTAATGGGCTGCCACGCGGTCTTGCGACAGGCACAGCTTGTAGTTGTCCACCTTGCCAGCCCACGCGGCCCTGGCGGCGGTTTCTGCAGCCTTGGCAGCCGCTTCGGGCGAAGGTGCAGGCAGCCTGGCCGCTGCCAGCGTACAAACGCTGGCAGCGCACAGCGCCAGCAATGAGGAACGGAAAAAATGCGCCATGGTGCGAAACCTCATCCCTGCGCTGGCAGGCCTGCAGATGGTGTTGTGGCTGTAGCGGCCGCCGGTTGGCTGGCACTGCGTTGCCGTGGAATCTTGCCCGCCTGGACATCGTCATGCCAGAGCGCATGGTGCTCTTTGGCCCAGCCCTCGCTGACATAGCCCGTTTTCATGGCCTTGTAAGCGCCACGCGTGCCCACCGTGCCGAGGT
>JALNWC010000393.1 GCA_023231075.1 Rhodoferax sp. | reverse complement strand
CACTGGCCCAACCAGAGCCAGGGGGCGATTTGGGCCAGGGTGGCGGCATCGCCGTGTAGCGCCCAGTGGCCGAGCACGCCGCCCAGGGTCATGTCTTGCTGTTGGCGGCTGGAGTAGCGGGTCCAGTCAAACCAGCGCAGGTCTTGGGTGTTGGTCAGGGTTTGGCTCAGGTGGGTGATGTGTTTGGCGGCCTCACCCCAACTGAGCTCACCGGCATGAAATTCCATCAGCAGGGCAACGCGCCGGGCGAGTGTGGCGATGAGCGCACGCGGTGTGAGCTGGCCCAGCCCAAGCGGCTTGCCCTGGCTTTGCAGGCGCATGGGGGTGTGGATGTGCAGTGTGATTTGTGCATCATTTTGGCCTCTGGCCCTTGTTATATCTGCGTCAACAGCTCTTGTTTTTGTATCAATGGAGATGCCTGCCGGCGGTGTGAGGGTGGTCGGGTGTGCGAGCAGTGTGGGGTGTTCCATGTGCCAGATCGGGTGGGCAGTGCCATGTGCATCCAGCCAGTCGACTTGCAACAGGTCGGTGGGCACACGGGCTTTGGTCAGGCCCTGGCTAAGCGCCCGTTGCAGCGCAAAGATGATCAGCGGGAGTTGTTCAATGGCGTGGCCGATCAGCACCAGGTGAAACACCAGGTCGTCATCGACACCTAGCACCCGTGCACCGGGTGTGGGCGGCTCGATCAGGTAGGGGTTGGGAATCTGGCTGAAGTCTTGCAGCGCGTGGCTGCCTTTGGGCGGCGGCGGGGCTTCAAAGATGCGGGTGTAGGGGCAGGTTGGAATGAGCGGGCAGCCGGGGCAGGTGGACTGGCGCGTCATGCAGGCCACGGCTCTCAAGGCCGCGCCAAACTGGCCGCGCAGCAGTGAGCCGGCGTAGTCGGGCAGGTGCAGCGGCTGCTGCACGCGGGCGGTGAATGCGTAGCGGGCGATGGGGAGGGGGTGGGTGAACATGGAAATGGGCGGTACTCAGGCTTTGGCCCAGTCGCGCAGGTACTGGTTGACGTTTTGCAATTCTTCACCGACAAGTACATCTATGCCGTATTCTGTGGCGCGGCTGCGGTCGGCTTCGCTGACTTGTTGGGCGCTGATGTAGAGGCCTTTGGCCATCAGGCCGCCGACCTGGCGCACGACCTGGCTGAGTTTGTAGATGGATTCTTGCGCTTTGGCCTGTTTGCCGGACTTGCATTCGACCAGCAGTGCGCGGTTGTTTTTAACCGCAATGGCATCAATCTCGTTTTCGGTTTTGGTCCGGTTTTGGATCACTTTGGCATTGAGGGCGTATTGGCCTGATTTGAGCAGGCCGGTCATTTTCAGAAACACATATTCCTCAGTCCAGCCTCCCGCGAAAAAGCGCGCACAGTCCCGGTCGGTGAACGTGATGTCGCTGTGGCCTGCAGTCCATTGCACCAGGCCGCTTTTGACAGCCATGGTCAGCAGTTTGGCAGCGGGGCCGCCCGGTGGGTAGTCAAACTGCTGCGTCATGCCACCGCCTTCGCTGGCCAAAGATGCCTTGTAGGCCAGGGTGCTGAAAAACCCCCGCAGGGCCTGTGCCTGTTCACCCATATGGCGCGACACGGTGGCACGGGCGGCTGCGCGCTGTTGGTCTTTGGCCGGGCGGGTGTCGTTGGTGGTGCGATAGCCGCGCAGCAGCAACATGTCTTGCAGGCTGAGCACGTCTTTCATGGGCTCTTGCAGGGGGTGGGCGTCCAGCCAGTCAATGGTTTGTTTTTGGGTGTCGGCATACAGGGTGCGGTAGCTACCCGTCCCCGAGTTCAGCAGGTCCAGCTCTCGGTGAATGGCCAGAACCATCAGTTTGGTGCCGCCCGTGATGTGAAAGATAACGTTGCGGCCGTCAAGTGCTTCATTAGCCAACTTGGCGGCTGCATCACAGATGGATTGGGGGGTGCTGTCGTCAAACGCCAGGCATTTGACTTTGGGCACATAGGCATCCAGGACCTGTTTCAAGTCTGTTCCGCTGCGCTGAGCTTTCATGGCTGGGGTTTCAAGAATCCAGACCTCTTGGGCATCAAGTTGTTTGATGGGGATGAGATTGGCCGCGTTTTGCCCGGTGGCAATACACAGGTGGATGGCGTTCATTGGTTTTCTCCGGTGGGAATAATGTGAAATGGCTCCAGATGCACGCACAAACTTTCCAGGTCATCTGCCGACAACTCTTGTCCGCGCAGTGCAGCAGGTAATTCCAGACTCAGGTGCCAGTAGGTGGCACCCGCTGCACACACCTGGGCTGCCAGATTCACCGGCAGACTGCCAATGACCGTGTCACCAGCCTGCACTTGCGCGGTATCAAGGTGCGACACAAGGCGGTCTACAGCCAGCTTCTGGCGTGCAGCCCATTCAATGGCACCGGGGTGGCGGGAGATGAAGTAGGTGGTCATGGGGCAATGGTAGGGCGCATGCCGTGTTCGCTGGCATCTGGCAAGCTTGCGGGCCATCGCATCTGGGGTTAGACGCACTGTGAGGGGGCTGCTTTGGGTGCAAAACTTTGCAACAGGGCCTGGTCTTGGGCGAGATCAGGCTGACCATGGAGCGTCACGCCGTGGCGTTCAATGAGCTGGCGCAAGGACGCGGGCAAGTCCTGGGCCAGGTTCACATCGACGCGCCAAGGCAGGGAACTTTCTTCCAGGTCTGAGCGCAAGTTGGCCAGTGCGATGTCGTCAACTGAACGCACGCCCCAAAGGGCAATGTCAAGATCGGAGTAGGGTTTGCTGCCGTGCCCGGATGGCCACCCTTTGATGCGCGACCCAAAAGCGACGGCGTAGACATGGGGCAGGCGTTGCGCCAGCAGGTGCTGAATTTGCTGCAACTGCGTGGCGGCAAGTTCAAGCATGGTCGCTACCTTTAGCCTGCAATTGTTTCAGCAAGGCCTGGGCGTGTTCCATAAAGGCGGGTATGACGGCGGCAACATCGGCTGCCTTGTCGGCGTTGTAGGTGTGGGATGTGATGTTGCGCTTGTCGCGGAAAACCATCCAGGCATCCACGTCGTGCAGCAAACCGCGTTCGCCACCAGCGCGCATCAGTTCGCGAAAACTCATGGCATCCACGCTTTGACTGTCAGGCAGGTCAAGTTCAAGGCGGCGTTTGAGCATCTTCCAACTGAGCTAGAAGCTGTGTTCAAAGCGCTGGATGCAGGCATCACGCAGTTCTTCGTCTTGCTGACCCGCCGCATGCCAGCGGGTGACGGCACGCTGCAGCGATGCCAGGGCGGCTTGAAATGAAGTCAGGTCAAGGCTTGGGTCCGCAGAAATCATGTTGGGTTGACCTTGTCAGGGTGTGGTTTGCAAAGATGCCATCTTGAGCTTCTTGCGCTCATCTTTGCCCCACGGGGCAATGACTTTGGGCAGCCAATGTTCGAGCATGTGGGTCAAGGCCTGTTTGTCGTTGGCTGACCAGGCTGTGCTGGTGGTGGCTGTGGTGATGAGTTTGCCCGCCTCCTGAAACAGGCCTGCCTTGGCAATGTGGGCT